>JAQUXD010000063.1:0-4034 GCA_028692535.1 Eubacteriales bacterium
CAGCCCCACGAAATGAGTCACATCAAAAAAGTGATCGCCGTCGTCAGCGGCAAGGGTGGTGTTGGAAAGTCTCTGGTCACGTCGCTGCTAGCCGTGATGGCCCATCGAAAAGACTACAAAACCGCCATTCTGGATGCGGATATTACCGGTCCTTCGATTCCGAAGGCCTTTGGCCTGCACGGGAAGGCCACCGGAGCGGAAACCGGGATTTATCCCGTACAGTCGAAACTGGGCATGCAAGTGATGTCATTGAACTTGCTCACGGAGAACGAAACAGACCCGGTGGTCTGGAGGGGTCCGCTCATCGCAGGAACAGTGAAGCAGTTCTGGTCCGACGTGATTTGGGGCGATGTGGACTATATGTTCATCGATATGCCGCCGGGCACCGGCGACGTGCCGTTGACGGTTTTTCAGTCCATTCCGGTCGACGGTGTGGTGATTGTGGCTTCACCGCAGGAACTGGTAGGAATGATCGTGGAAAAGGCTGTCAACATGGCAAAAATGATGAATGTTCCCGTAGTGGCTTTAGTGGAAAACATGAGTTATGCGACTTGCCCGGAGTGTGGACATAAACACAGTATTTTCGGAGAAAGCCATATTGAGGCTATTGCAGAAAAGCATGGAGTAAAAGCGGTAGCTCGCATGCCCTTGGATCCTCGCCTTGCAGCAGCCTGCGACACAGGCATGATCGAGCTGTTTGACGGAGATTGGCTTGATGGAATTTTAGCCGAAATCGAAAAAATGTAGCTGACGGGCGAGCCGTTTCAGAGGAGGAAGTTATGAAAATAGCAGTAGCGAGCATTGGAAATACCGTATGCGCCCATTTCGGGCATTGCGAGAGTTTCCACATATTCAATGAACAGGACGGCTGTATCGTCAGCACCGAAACAGTGCCCAATCCCGGGCATCGGCCCGGATTCCTGCCGAACTTTCTGGGGGATATGAATGTAAATGTGATCATCGCAGGCGGCATGGGCGGAGGCGCCGTGGAAATTTTCAACGAACGCAACATCGAAGTGATCGTCGGTGCGGAAGGCGATGCCCGGATAGCGGCAGAAAGCTACCTGGCCGGAGAGCTGAAGAGTACTGGCTCCGTCTGTCATTCCCATGATCATTCGGGAGATTGCGGAAACCATTGAGCGTTTTAACGAAAAAAGGCGCCGCTGTACTTATAATACGATAGTACGGCGGCGCTTTAAGATACCTATCTTTCGCTTTTCTCTAATTTTACTAGATTCTTTTGATTCAACATATATTTCACCATCACCCGAATGAGCTGCTTTTCGTCCACAGGCTTCAACAGGTAATCGAAGACGCCGACATCATAAGCTTTTACCGCGTCGTAAGAGTCTTCTTTGAGGAGCACGATACGCACCTCCGGTCCGCACCCCTGCAATTCTTCCACAAGGTATTGCCAGCTTACGTCTTCATCGTCTCCATCCAGCAGGAGCAGCGCTGATGATTGTTCTGCCAAATGCTCTTTGGCGCAAAACAAATTCTCGAAGATCGAGACGGCTTCCACGCCGCCGATGACCTTCAGCGTATGGTTGACTTCTGACATGGCTTCCGCCTTTCCAAACAACGTGATTTCCACGATTTCCAGCTCCGATTCGCATACATTAAGGCACAGCACACTTTTACAGGATCATTGTACCGCGGAAGTCTTTACAAAATCTTTACAAGCGCCGGGATACCGGGATCACAAAGAAAAAACCGGGTGCGGCGGCTGCCGGGCCCGGTTTTTTTTGTAATGTCAGATCAGCGAACAGCGCGATCTCAGTCCATTTCTGCATCTCGCAATTTCTTTTCGTACACTTCGGCGTTTTGCAAGTCGTCGCAACTTTTAAAGTGGCAGACCAGTTGTTCCAGCAGTTCCAGATAGCGGTATTCATAGCGTCCCTGGATTTCGCCGGTCCAGCCGAAATAGGCATCTTCAAAAGGCAGCCCGGTATACAAAGCTGCCGCGCGTTCCATTAGAGCAGGCCTTTTTTCCCGGGAGGCTGTACGCGCCTCTCCCAGAAGTCTGTCGAATTCAAGCAGATCACAGGAGATGCCGCTCAGGTCGATCCGCATTTTACCGCGCTCTGATTCGATGGGGATCCGAAAGCCCAACCGGCTTGATTGCTTGTTGATGTAGTGATAGGCCATATACAGATTGGACATGGCGATCCGGCCTTCCTGTTCCGGCCAGAGGGCTTCGGCGATTTTTTCTTTGGCCGTGTAGTTTCCGCCTTCGCTGATCAAAAAAGCGATGAGTTCAGCCGCCTTTCGCGTACGCCAGCCTGCGTTGATGTCTTTGCCTCCGGTGACGATGGAAAAATGACGGAAGCAGTTGAAACGCAACTCCATAGGACCGACCGGCACAGCAACGGGCCTGCTGCGCTCCAGTGTTTTGATGAGCCGGGCCTGGGTGACGGGTTTCACGATGTAATCGACGGCGTTGATCTCAAAGGCTCGGACGGCATACTGAGTATAGGCTGTCACAAAGACCACGTTTGATGTGCAGCCCATTTCCATCAGCCGTGCGAAAACTTCAAATCCGTCCATCTGAGGCATTTCCACGTCCAGAAAAATGAGATCCGGCCGCAGTTCGGCGATTTCATCCAACATTTTCAGAGGGTCCTCGTACAGGCCGGTGATCCGGATATCGCCGATCTCCTCAAGCTCCATTTTCAATCCTTGCAGGGCATAATATTCATCATCGACGAGAACAGCATTCATTCTATAGTTTCCTTCCTCTTGGGCAGCAGCATCGTGACTTTCGTTCCTGCGGACGGATTGCTTTCGATGGAAAGCTGGGTGCCGTACAGCATTTCGAGTCGTTTTTGGATGTTGTAAAGACCCACACCTCCGGTATTCTGCTTTCGCAAAACCATTTCCGTCTGTTTCGGCGTCATGCCGTCACCGTCGTCTTCCACTTCGATCAGGTAATGCTCACGAAGATTTTTGACCCGAAGGATCACGATCCTGCCGGTCTTGCTTTTGCGGATTCCGTGGCGGATGGCATTTTCCACTAAAGGCTGAAGAAGCAGGGGCGGCAGCCGCAGGCCCTGAGTGTCGTCGATCTCATAAACCATGTTCAATCGATCCTTAAATCGAGCTTCCTCGATTCGCACATAAGCCTTGATGAAGTCCAGTTCTTCTTCGAAGGGGATGTATTTTTCCAGGTTTCGAAGATCAAAGCTGTGGCGCATATAGCTGGAAAGATCCAGGATGAGCTCTCTGGCTTTTTCCGGATCCACCCGGCACAGCACCGCAATGACATTAAGGGCGTTAAACAGAAAATGGGGTTTGATCTGCGCCCGCAAAAAGGCCGATTCACTGGAAATTGATTCCTTTTTACGCTCCGTGACGTCATAAATCTGAGCCATCCAGCCCAAGGAGATCCCTTTGTCATTGTCCAGCTCCGTGACGGTGACATCATAGTAGTATTGATCTGTTCCTCGTCTATAGGAGATCTCTTCCGTGCCGCTGTGCCCTTTTTCGATCACTCGCATCAGCTCAGGTATGTGGGCAAATGCAGCGATCACAGGTATGCCCACGATGTTTTGTTCTTTCAGGTCCAGCATTTGCCTTGCCGAAGGATTGATGTCGGTCAGTCGGTATTCCCGGTCGCAGACGATCATGCCCGGCTTCATTTCCTCAAAGACGTGGGAGAGGGCAACAGGCATCAGGTCGAAGAGTCCATACCGGAAGATGCCGAATGTGAGCAAACTTTCCGTTATCGCAAAGCTGTAAGGTGTAGCATCGATATTGTGGTAGTCGATTCCCATTAAATGCAGGAGCGTAGCGGTCATAGGGACCAAGAGGCCGATAAAAAGATATTTTGCCTGCATCCGGTGTTGGAAAGAGCGGTCGGCCCAGGCTCGGCCAAGGATGAACAGCGTAAGGGCGGTCAAGGAGAAATTGTAAAGGGCAAAAGGGATCATGACAGGGCCAAAGGTCTTTCCCACGGTGGGGAAAAGGCCGGCGGTGATCAGTCGCAGATCCTGACGGATCAGTCCGTGCCAGGGATCCGACCAAAGCAGAACATT
>JAQUXD010000063.1:4134-9320 GCA_028692535.1 Eubacteriales bacterium
GCAAGGCAGATCGACTGACTTCTAATTCCAATGTGACAAAGTTACAGTGTCCGGTATTTCTTTTGTTTATTATTTAACAAGAAGCAACCGTCAATACATGGAGAAACTTTGAGGTGAAGTATGGATAAAAAAGTAGTCATCATCGGCGGAGTCGCGGGAGGCGCTACGGCGGCCGCAAGGCTCCGAAGGCTCAGCGAAGCAACTGAGATCATCATGATCGAAAGAGGGTCCGACATTTCCTATGCGAACTGCGGACTGCCTTACTACGTGGGAGATGTGATCAAATCCAGGGACGCCTTGTTTGTACAGACGCCCAAAACCATGCGCGACAAGTTCAACATCGACGTGCGCACGCTCCAGGAGGTGACGCAGATCGACCGGGAGGCGAAGACCGTCACCGTCCGAAATCTGCAGACGGAAGAAATATATACGGAAACCTACGATGTGCTGGTGCTGTCCACCGGATCTTCCCCCTTGCGTCCGCCTATTCCCGGTATCGACGGAGAACGGATCCTGACGCTTTGGAATGTGGCGGATACGGATCGGATCAAAGAGTCCATCGGAGGCTGGAACGTAAAAACCGCCACAGTGGTGGGCGGAGGATTCATCGGTCTTGAAATGGCCGAAAATCTTCACGGCCTGGGCATTAAGGTCACTGTGGTGGAAATGCTGGATCAGGTCATGGCGCCGCTGGACTTCGAAATGGCCCAGCTGCTCCATGAAAACCTCCGGCAGAACGGAGTGGATCTTCGCCTGGGCGACGGCGTTTCCACTTTCGAAAACAAGGAAGGATCCGTGTTGATCAACCTGAGCAGCGGAAATCAGGTCGAGGCCGAGCTGGTGATCCTTTCCATCGGCGTGCGTCCCAACAACCAACTGTCCAAAGCCGCCGGACTGGAGTTGAACGCCAGGGGAGGGGTTGTCACAGATAATGAGATGCGTACCTCGGATCCGAATATTTACGCTGTGGGCGACCTGGTCCAGGTGGAGGATTTTATCAGCAAGGAACCTACCATGATCCCGCTGGCAGGACCCGCCAGCAAACAAGGCCGCATCGTGGCCGACAATATTGCCGGCGCCCACGAAGAATACAAGGGCACCCAAGGCACTTCTGTAGCTCAGGTCTTCGACTTGACCGCCGCCAGCACCGGCGCCAACGAAAAAGCGCTGATCCGGCAGGGCCTGGTCAAGGGAAAAGACTATCAGACGCTGATCATCAATCAGAATTCTCATGCATCCTATTATCCCGGCGCGACACCCATGCGGCTGAAAATGATTTTTTCCATGGATGGAAAAAAGATCTACGGCGCACAGATCGTGGGCATCCACGGTGTGGATAAGCGGATCGACACTCTGGCTACAGCCATTCGCCTCAACGCTTCCACAGAGGATCTGAAGTACCTGGAGCTGGCCTATGCGCCGCCTTATTCTTCGGCCAAGGATCCTGTGAACATGGCCGGATTTGTGGCGGAGAACGTGTTGAAGGGCATGGTGGTCTTCGCAGATTGGGACTATCTGGAGAAGCATCCCGATGCAGTGCGTCTGGATGTGGGCGAAGAGGCCGAACGGATGGCCTTTGCCATGCCGGATTCGATTCATATTCCCCTGGGTCAGCTGAGAGAGCGGATGGGGGAGCTGGACAAAGATGCCGATATCGTAATGTTCTGCAACATCGGTGTCCGTTCTTACAACGGCGCAAGAGTGCTCATGCAGAACGGATTCAAAAATATCAAGCTTTATCCCGCCGGATCAAGGTTTTACCGATCCACACACTATCAGAATTTTCAGGAGGACATGATGCCTATTCAAAACGAACGACAGGAAATTGTCTCCGGAGGACCGGCGCCTATTGCCTCCGTGAACATCGACTGCAGCGGTATGCAGTGCCCGGGACCTCTGATGAAAGTCAACGAGGCAATCGGTAAAATGGTGGAAGGGGAAGTGCTGGAAGTAACCGCTTCGGATCCGGGCTTTACCCGTGACATCGGCGCCTGGACCCGGACCACGGGCAATCGCCTTCTGTCCAACGAAAAAAGAGGGAATGAATATGTGGCAGTCGTACAAAAGGGCATGGGTGAAGTCGTGATGGAACAGGCCGTACGTGCATCGGGCAAAGACGGGAAGACGATCATCGTCTTTTCCGGCGACCTGGACAAAGTGCTGGCCAGCTTTATCATCGCCAACGGCGCAGCGGCCATGGGCCGGCCCGTTACCATGTTCTTCACCTTCTGGGGTCTGAACGTGCTCAGGAAAGCCCAGTCCCAGAAAGTCGAAAAGAGCTTTATCGAAGCCATGTTCGGCGGCATGATGCCCCGGGGCGCGGGAAAGCTGAAATTATCGAAGATGAACATGGGCGGCATGGGCACCGCCATGATGCGCAAAGTAATGCGTGACAAAAACGTGGATTCCCTGGAAGAGCTTATCCGCAAGGCCATGGAGGCCGGTGTCAAGATCGTGGCCTGTACCATGAGCATGGACGTGATGGGCATCAAGGAAGAAGAGTTGATCCCCGGCGTGGAGCTGGGCGGCGTCGGCGCCTACTTGGGTGATGCCGAAGAATCCAATGTAAATCTGTTCATCTAATCGTTATGTGATCTGCTCACGGATTTTTTCCGGTAAAAAAGTACAATGGAACTATCATTCAATGTACAATCGGAAAAGGAGAAATGAAATGTCTGCATTGATCATAACGAAAGAGAATTTTGAAAAAGAAGTAATGCAATCGGAGACCCCGGTGCTGATGGACTTCTGGTCCCCCCGCTGCGGCCCCTGTCAGATGGTGCTGCCGCTGATCGACGAACTGGCCGGAGAGGTCAAAGGCGCAAAAGTCGGTAAAGTGAACGTGGATGAGCAGCCGGAGTTGGCTCGGGCCTTTCGGGTAATGAGCATTCCCATGCTCATGGTGGTCAAAGACGGAAAAGTCGTTAAAACTGCCGTAGGCGCCCGGCCGAAAGCGGATCTTCAGGAAATGATCACAGAATTTATTGCGTAAGGGAACGAAGTTTCGATTTATCCAGTATTTTAATGCCTCCGCGGGACAGTTCAACGATTCCTTCGGAGGCAAAATACTTGAGCATGCGGGTCACCACTTCCCGGGCGCTTCCCACATAGCGGGCTGCCTGCTCGTGAGTGATCGTAAGCAATTCGTTTCCGGTGCGGGTCATCTCGTCCCAGAGGAAGATGGCCAATCGTTTGTCCATACTCATAAACAGGACTTGCTGCATGGCCCACATCACATCGGAAAAGCGCTCGGCAGCCAATTTGTAGGCCCAGCATTCCACTCTCTCATTGCGTTCCGACAGCGCTTCGAAATAGGTTGCCCGGATCAGGAGAAGCTGCGTGTCTTCTTCGGTGTCCACGTGGACGTCAAAGGTGATCGTTGACAGGACACAGGAAGCGGAAAGGACACACATATCGCCCTCCGAAAGCCGGTAAAGGGTTATCTCCTTGCCGTTCTCCGAAAGCATGTATGTCCGCAAGCTTCCCTTTATAATCAAAAAAAGTCCTACACAGTTGCTTTCGCCGCTGTGGAGGTTCGTTCCCTTCGGATAGCTCGTCAGCAAAGCGTGGGCGAGCAAATCCTTCTGATCTGCTTCGTCCATTCTGTCCCAGGGTTCAAAATGCCGGCTCAGCAGCAGACTTTTTTCCGCATCGGTCATATCAGATCCTCCATTCCATTCGATTCAACACTCTTCCAATATAGTTTGAAATATCAATAAAGTCAATAAACCGAAAGGGCCCGGGCGTTTCCTTTCCGAAATATATTTGATGAAACCGCCAAATGAAAAAAAGAATTGCTTGGAAACCTCATAACAGGGTATAATATCGATATAAATTCGATAAAATGTTACTTGGCAACACGGCGCCAGTGGGAGGACTTATGGCCATTCACACACGACGCACGCAAGGAAGCTACGCCCATATGGCGATGTTTTTTTCTTTTCTCGTGATCGCATCTTTCTTTTTCGGCAGCCCGGCTCAAATTGCGGCCGGGATGCAGCGCATTCTGTTTTCTCCCAGTAATCTGCTCACCGACTACATGGAAATTGCCGGCGTGGGCGCCGCTCTGTTCAACAGCGGCACGATCGGCCTGCTGTCTCTTCTTTTTCTTCGGATAACCGACGTGAAAATGGACGGCGCCGCCATCGCCAGCCTGGTGACGATGTGTGGATTCGCGCTTTTCGGAAAGAATCTTTTCAATTCGATCCCGATTATGCTGGGCGCTTTGCTCTACGCCCGAGTTCAGGTCATTCCATTTCGGGATGTGGTCATCACCAGCCTGTTTGCCACATCTCTTGGTCCCCTGGTGAGCGAGTTGAGTTTCGGGCTTGGTCTGCCACGGACCATCGGCATACTGGCCGGATACGCCGCCGGCGTGATGGTGGGCTTTGTGGTCGTTCCGCTTTCCAAAGCCTGCATGAACTTCCATCACGGGTATAATCTTTACAACATCGGCTTCACTGCCGGTCTCATCGGTATGTTCGCTGCCGGCATCCTGCGCATGTTCGATCTGCAGGTGGAAACCGTGTTGATTCTGTCCTGCGGCAACGACGTAACCCTGAGTTTTTTTCTTTTGTCGCTCTTTATGATTTTGCTCCTGTCCGGGCTGCGTCAGAATAAATGGTCCTTTCATGGCTATTGGAAGCTGATGACTTACTCGGGCCGGCTGCGGACAGACTTTGTAAAGAAATGCGGCTATGGACTGACCCTGATCAACGTTGCGATCATGGGTATGATCGCATGGCTGTATGTGGTGACGATCGGATGTTCGCTCAACGGACCTACTGTGGGCGCGATTTTTACGGTCATGGGATTTTCGGCCTTCGGGAACCATCCCAGAAACACAGTCCCGGTCTTTCTGGGCGCATTTTTAGCCTGTGTGGTGAACATCCACGAACCCTACGGAACCGTGTCGGTGATCTCGATTCTTTTCGGTTCCACTCTGGCGCCCATCGCCGGATACTTCGGAGCGCTGCCGGGATTTTTCGCCGGCTTTGCCCACGTGTCCATGTCTTTGAATATCGGCTATCTTCACGGAGGGATGAACCTGTACAATAACGGGTTTTCCGGCGGATTTATCGCTGCGGCGCTGGTGCCTCTGCTGTTGGCTTTCGATGTGCGGAAGGGAAAGCGCCTCCAACTGAGGGAGAAGCCCGATAAAACGAAGTGAATCAATCAAAGACGGC
>JAQUXD010000064.1 GCA_028692535.1 Eubacteriales bacterium
GCCATGATCACCTGAGCTGCGCTTTCTGTGTTTTCCACACCTCTGCTGGAAAATCCACCGTTGGCTGACTGCTGAGCAGACAGGAAGGAAACGGCTTTGTCGATCTGGGTCCCGCAGACTTCCCGGTACGGCGCCAGGGCCATGAGCGCCATGGCTGTCACGTCCACATCCCCGCTGGTGCCGAGCTGTGCAAATCCGCCACCGGACAGCTGTACATCCAAGATCTTCTGAAGAATATCCTCTCTGCCTTCGTAAGCATCCGCAGGGGCCGTATAGTTTTTGGAATCCAAGGCGATCAGTGCGAAGATGGTGCCATTGTTTCCCTGCGTGTCCAGAGGCTTGGTCAGACCCCGGTCGTAGGTGCCGTCCGCGATCAGATCTGCTCCACCTGTATTTTTCGGATCGCCGCCGCAGGCAAGCACGGCCAGGGTAATGCGATGCCACTCCGTGGCTTTGGAGGCGCTGAGCTGCTCCGGGGAATCGTAGCGTGCCTGGACATTTTTTGCCAGCGCCGACAGATATCCGGCGTAGTCGCCGGGCAGACCCATCTGGCTCATGGCGATGACGAACCAGTCCGAATCGGTGGTTCCTGCATTTTTGGCAAGCAGACCTCCCATCAGATCTTCGCCGACCGTGCCGCCGGCTGCTGCGCTGCACCAATTCAGGATGCCATTGGCTGCATCGATCAGATCCTGTTTGGAATACGTCAGTTTTTCAGCTGCGAACGATGGCACAAAAGAAGCGATAAAAAGTGCCCCCGCCATCATATACGCTGCAGCTTTTCTGAACATGCTGCGCTTGGTTATCGATTTGTCCATTCTTCCACCTTACTGTTCTCGCTGGAGCGGCTGTGCAAAAAACGGGCCGGAGCGATCGATCGCTCCGGCCCGTTTTTACCGTACTGCTTGTGCCACCTGGTCCGATGACCCGTCGGGGCGGCTGTCTGTCCATGCAGGTCTTCCGGCTCTCGGATCTTGGTGCTGGCTCGTCTTCCCAATTTCTCAGTGACCGGCAACAGCCATGAGACAGCACTCCCCGATTACGGCGGCGGGACCGCGCGGGAATCTCACCCGCTTCCCTATCAGCCGGCGCTGCCGGCACATGGATTCTTCCTATGATGCTATTCTTTCAGCTCGCCGGACTATTCGGCTTGAGCTTTTTTCTTATATCCTTCGACTCTTTCCTTGGCGTTTTCTTCGGCCAACCGGAACAATTCTTCCGCATCGTCTGGGAATTCCATCGCCAGTGCGGAATAGCGCACCTGATCCATGATGAAGTCCCGGAAGGAGCCTGTGGGCTCTTTGGAGTCGAGAATGAAGGGGTTCTTTCCTTCCTCTTTCAGCTGCGGATTGTAGCGGTACAAGCTCCAGTAGCCGCTCTCCACCGCCAGCTTCTCGTTCTCTTGAGTCTTGCCCATGCCTCGCTTGATTCCGTGATTGATGCAGGGAGCATAGCAAATGATCAGAGAGGGACCCGGATAGGCTTCCGCTTCCCGAACGGCTTTAAGGAACTGATTTTTATCTGCGCCCATGGCGACCTGGGCTACATAAATGTATCCATAGGTCGTAGCCAGCATGCCCAGATCCTTTTTCTTGATCTTCTTGCCCGATGCGGCAAACTTGGCGATGGCCGCTGTGGGGGTAGCCTTGGAGGATTGGCCGCCGGTATTGGAATACACTTCGGTGTCAAAGACCAGCACGTTGATGTCTTCGCCCGACGCTAGGACGTGATCCAGGCCGCCGTAGCCGATATCGTAGGCCCAGCCGTCACCGCCCAGGCACCACACAGACTTCTTGACAAGGAAATCTTTCTTGTCTTCCAGCTGCTTGGCCAGATCCGCAGCGTCTCCGGTCAGGGAGGCGCCGTTGAGTGCTTTCACGAGCGCGTCGCTGACTTCCTGGGTCTTGCCGCCGTCTTCCATGTAGGTCAACCAGTCTTCGCAGGCCCCGTTCAGCGCCGCGTCATCGGACTTTTCCTTCAACTCGACAATGATATCCTTGGTTTTTTCCCGCATCTGCTTGACCGCCATGGCCATGCCGAAGCCGTACTCCGCATTGTCCTCGAACAGGGAATTGGCCCAGGAGGGACCTTTTCCTGATTTGTCGGTGGTGTAGGGCATGGACGGTGCCGATGCGCCCCAGATGGAGGAGCAGCCCGTCGCATTGGCGATCATCATGCGGTCGCCGTACAGTTGGGTAATGACCTTGATATATGGGGTCTCTCCGCAACCTGCGCACGCGCCGGAAAATTCAAAATAGGGAGAGGCAAACTGGCTGCCTTTGACCGTAGTTGTAGGCATCAAATTGCTCTTGTCGGTCAACCCTACCGCAAATTCCCAGTTGGGCGCTTCGTCCATCTGGGTCGCCAGGGGTTCCATGGTGAGCGCTTTGGTCTTGGCCGGACAGATATCGGCGCAATTGCCGCAGCCCAGACAATCCAGAGGCGAAATCTGGATCTTGTACTGCAGTCCCGCCAGTTCTTTTCCGGTGGCCTTGATGGTCGTAAAGCCTTCCGGCGCAGCAGCGACGTCTTCTTCGTTGAGCAGGAACGGCCGTATGGAAGCGTGGGGGCAGACGAAGGAGCACTGATTGCACTGGATGCAGTTTTCCGGATGCCACATGGGCACGTTGACGGCTACGCCTCTCTTCTCGTAAGCGGCTGTTCCCAAGGGGAACGTTCCGTCCTGACGATCCATAAATGCGCTCACAGGCAGGTCGTCGCCTTCCTGACGATTCATGGGCACCAGAACTTCTTCGATGAACTTCGGCATATCCTTCTTATCTTCTTTTTCGTCCCGGGCGTCTTTCCATGCGGCAGGCACTGCCACTTTGTGGAGACCGTTTTCGCCCGCATCCACAGCGGCCCAGTTCATATGGACGATCTTCTCGCCCTTCTTGCCGTAGGCATGCTCGATGGATTCTTTCAGATAACCGACCGCTTCCTCCATGGGAATCACGTTGGCCAGCTTAAAGAAAGCGGACTGCATGATCATATTGATCCGGTTGCCCAGCCCGATCTCTTCGGCCAGGGCGGTGGCATCGATGGTGTAGAACTGAATATCGTTCTCCGCCAGATAACGCTTCATGGAAGCAGGCAAGTTCGCGTTCAGCTCGTCATCCGTCCAGATGCAGTTCAGTACGAAATTCCCACCCTTCTTAAGACCTCTGAGCAGATCGTACTGATGCACGTAAGCCTGGTTGTGACAGGCCACAAAGTCCGCTTCCGTGATCAGGTATGTGGACTGTATCTTGTTTTTTCCGAACCGGAGATGGGAAATAGTGACACCGCCGGATTTCTTGGAATCGTAGGAGAAATAGCCCTGCGCATACAGATCCGTGTTGTCTCCGATGATCTTGATCGCCTGCTTGTTCGCGCCGACGGTCCCGTCGGAGCCCAATCCCCAGAACTTGCAGCGGACAGTCCCTTCCGGTTCCGTTGCGATCTTGACGGTAGGCAGGGAACTGTGATACACATCGTCTTCGATGCCGATCGTAAACTGGTTTTTCGGCTCTTCTTCCTTGAGGTTGTTGAACACGGCCACGATCTGTCCGGGTGTGGTGTCCTTGGAGCCCAGGCCGTAGCGTCCACCTACGATCAGCGGAGCATCGGCTTCGCCGTAGTACATGGTCTTGAGGTCCATATAGAGGGGGTCGCCCATGGCGCCCGGTTCTTTTGTTCTGTCTAATGCCGCGATCCGCTTGACGGTCTTAGGCATGACGGTTCTGAGATATTCGGGAGCCCAGGGTCTGTAGAGGCGAACCTTGATAAGGCCGACTTTTTCTCCCTGCGCAAGCAACACGTTCATGGTCTCCTCGATGGTCTCGCACACAGAGCCCATGGCTACGATGACGCGATCCGCATCGGGCGCGCCCACATAATCGAAGAGCTTGTAAGGCCGACCGGTCTCTTTGCCCATTTGATCCATGTAGTCTTCCACGATAGCCGGCAGCTTATTGAAATAGTCGTTGGCCGCTTCCCTTGCCTGGAAGAAAATGTCCGGATTCTGCGCCGTACCGCGGATCACAGGATGCTCGGGATTCAAGGCATTTTTGCGGAAAGCCTGAACAGCGTCCATATCAATGAGCTTGCGGAACACTTCGTAATCGACCACTTCCACTTTCTGTACTTCGTGAGAAGTCCGAAAACCATCGAAGAAATGCAGGAAAGGCACTTTGCCTTTGATCGCGGACAGATGCGCAATGCCGGCCAGATCCATATCTTCCTGCACTGAGCCGGAACAAAGCAAGGCAAACCCGGTCTGTCTGGCCGCCATGACATCGGAATGATCGCCGAAAATGGACAGCGCGTGGGTTGCCAGCGTTCTGGCTGTTACGTGAAAAACGCCGGGCAGCAATTCGCCGGCAATCTTGTACATATTCGGTATCATTAAAAGCAGTCCCTGAGAAGCTGTATACGTAGTCGTCAATGCGCCTGCTGCCAGGGATCCGTGAACGGTTCCCGCAGCGCCCCCTTCGGACTGCATTTCAACAACTTTGACCTGCTGTCCGAACAGGTTTTTCTCTCCGTGAGCCGCCATCTCGTCTACGAGTTCGGCCATGGGAGAGGATGGTGTGATCGGAAATATCGCAGCTACGTCAGTAAACGCATATGACACATATGCGGCAGCGGTGTTCCCGTCCATGGTTTTCATTTGCTTTGCCATGATTTGTTCTCCTTTGTGGTTCGTTTTGTACGAAATATTCCATTGATTCTCTCGTTCAGCTATGCTTTTTTCATTATAGTACAATTCTTTCGACCGTGCAACTTGAAACCCGCCTTCTGCAGCGTTTCCTCGATGCGGATCCGATGGGCAGCATCCCTTGTTTCCAGGACCAGCCGCAAATAAACCGCGTTAAGGCGCGCCTCCGGATCCGTTCGGTCGTGATAAACCGATACCACATTGGCGCCTTCCTCTGCGACGATCTTGGCCACACCCTCCAATTGGCCCGGGCGGTCATCCAGTTCCACGGTGATTTCCGAGGAGCGGCCCAGCGTGGACAGACCCCGGCTGATCACCCTGGATAAAATAGTCACGTCGATGTTTCCGCCGGAAACCACGCAGACCACTTTTTTGCCCGCCAGGGGTAAATCACCATAGAGCACCGCCGCCGCCGATGCGGCGCCGGCTCCTTCGGCGACCACCTTCTGGCGCTCCAGAAGCGTCAAAGCCGCAGCGCTGATCTGGTCGTCGGTGACCGTCACAATGCGATCCACGTACTTTTTGCACAGTTCAAAAGTAAGCTTTCCGGGCAGCTTGACAGCGATCCCGTCGGCGATGGTGGATACTGCGGGCAACGCCTTTAAACTGTTGTTTTTTAAAGCCTCGTACATACCCGGGGCTCCGGCTGCCTGCACACCGTAGATTTTACATGCAGGATTGACGGATTTCACGGCCACGGCGATACCCGATATCAGTCCGCCGCCGCCGATGGGCACGATCACCGCATCCGCATCGGGGAGCTGCTCCATGATCTCCAGTCCGATCGTCCCCTGTCCTGCGATCACATAGGGATCGTCGAAGGGATGAATGAACACGTAACCTCTCTCTTCTTTCAACTCCAACGCCCTGGTATACGCATCGTCGTACACACCACTCACAAGCTCGACTTCCGCGCCGTAGTGCTTTGTTGCTTCGATCTTGGATATAGGCGCGCCGTCCGGCAGGCAAATCACAGACCGAATACCGTTTTCCGATGCGCCCAGCGCCACACCCTGGGCGTGATTGCCCGCCGAACAGGCCACAACACCTCTGGCCTTTTCTTCCGGGGACAGCCTGGATATTTTATTGAATGCGCCTCGGATTTTAAACGATCCGGTACGCTGAAGGTTTTCCGCCTTGATGTAGACGTCACACTCCGGGCTGAATCCCGTGGCTTCGATCAGATCCGTTCTTCGAATCACCTTGTCCAACACCTGTCGGGCGTCTTGTATTTCCTTGATTGTAACCATGTTCCGCGCCTCCTGTCCGTCCCGATTATACCACAGCAGTCCACCGTCTGCTACTGTTGACAAGAGATAATGATTATCTTATAATCATTTTAATAAAACGATGTTTCACATAGGGGAGAATATCATGCGCTACGAAGAATATGCGAAAAAACTTGCAGACGACTACCTGAAAAGCGGCATCATAGACGGAAAAAATTTTCCGGACATCGAACTCTATATCGATCAAATGGCCAAGTGCCTCAATCAGGAGCTCCGTCTCTACGGTGACGGAAAGAGCACTCCGATCACGAAGGCAATGATCAGCAATTATACGAAGCATCAGATGATTCCGGGACCGGTGGGAAAACACTACACGAAAGACCATCTCATCTTCATGACCCTTGTCTTCTATTTAAAAGGCTGTTTCAGCATGGAAGAGATCCGTCGATTGATGAAACCGCTGCTGGACAACTACTCGTCCGAGTGGGACGAACCCATCGATTTTGTGAGCATGTATGCAGAGATCATCGATTTTGTGCGCAAAACCGAAGCCGACTTGCCGCGCCGTCTGGAGCAGCAGATCAGCGATGTCAAAAAATTTCTGGCCAACAGAGATACAGCCGATGACGACACATCGGAGCTGATGATGCTGGTCACAACATTGGTGATGCGTTCCAACGCGGAACGCTTCATCGCGGAAAAACTCCTGGATGAATATTTTGAAAACCTTAAAAAGGGCAGTAAAAAGAAATAACGGAACGCTGATTGATATCGACGAAAGAAAAAGGACCTGACGGTCCTTTTTCTACGCTTTCCTTGGCGGCCGAAGGCCGTAGTATTGATAATAGTTCGTTTGGATCCGTCCGTTATACAGCTTTCTGCGCCGGTCGGCAGGTCGGCCGAAGCGCCCTTCGAAGGAAGAATCTGCAGTGATCAGGAACAGCGACCAGGTGGGATTCTGTTGAAAAAATCCGGACAGGAATCGATAGATATCGTTCAACTCCTTTTGTTGTCCGATACGCTGGCCATAGGGCGGATTCGTGATGAGAACGCCGTATTCTTTTTCTGCTGTGAGGCGATGCAGCGGCGCGATCTTAAAATCGATGCAGTCCTCCACACCGGCCTCCAATGCGTTGGCCCGGGCTGCTTCCACTGCATTTTTATCCCGGTCGCAGGCAAGAATCTGCAGGGATATGTCGTGCTTGATGGCGTCAAAAGCTGACTTCTTCTCTTCTTTCCAGAGCGCCGCAGGGATGGCCGGCCAATCCTGAGCGACAAAAGAGCGTGACAAACCGGGGGCGATGTTGCGACCCAGCATCGCCGCCTCGATGGCAAGCGTGCCTGAACCGCACATGGGGTCCACCATGGGGCGGTCCGCCCGAAAAAAGGACAGCTGCACCAGCGCCGAAGCCAGCGTCTCCTTGATGGGCGCCTCCACGTCACGAATACGATATCCTCTTTTGTGCAAGCCGACGCCACTGGCATCCAGCATCACCGTCACTTGATTTTTCAAAATAGAAAAGCGCACGGGGAACAAGGCGCCCGTCTCCGGAAACCACTCTTGCTCGTAGGTCTGTTGCAGACGTTTGACCATGGCTTTTTTCATAATCGCCTGACAGTCCGGAACGCTGTGCAAATCGGATTTGACCGAGTTGCCGGACACTGTAAACTTCCCGTCGGGCGGGATCCATTCCTCCCAGGGAATGGCGGCGCAATTCTGGAACAGGTCTTCAAAGCTGAGCGCTTCGAATTCAGCCATTTTTACGTAAACACGATCTGCGCAACGCAGCCAGAGGTTGGAGCGGACCAGACCCCGTTCGTCGGATGTATATGTGATCCGTCCGTCACGAGAGTCGGTAACCTGGTATCCCAAGGCTTCCACTTCCCGTTTCACCACCGCTTCCAGACCAAAGGTGGCCGTAGCGATCAAATCCAGTTTTGACATCTTGTCTCCTTTAATAAATACCGATTCCGATGAGACCAAAGCCTCCTGTATTGCATTATACTATACTTGTGTGCTAAATTGTCTGCATCTGCAGAACTTCTGTCCGGACAGTGAAAATGGATCTTTCAACGAATCAAAAAAACTTCATGCGCGTTCTCCGTCGAATAAGTCGGAGCCTGCCGGCCCTGTTGCCGGGTCTTCTGATCGCGCTTTTCTATCTGGCAAAAGATCTTTCTGATTTCATGGAAAAGATCTTTCGCGGAATAACGGTGCCCGTAGGGAACCGACTGTCACAGTGGACGTCTCCCATCCCTTTCTCTCTGGGAGAAGCACTTATAGTCCTGCTGATCCTTTGGAGTATATTGCACATTTTACGGGGGTTTTGGGCGCCTGTCGAAAAGAGAAAAAGACTTCGCAGCTTGCTCGTGCGGACGGCTCATGTGACAATCGTGTGCCTCTGGCTGTGGGCGGGGATTTGCTGGCTGTGGAATATCGGCTACTTCGTTCCCGGGATTCCGGAAACTTTGCCTCTGGAACGGGGAGGCGTTACTGTGGAAAAACTGGAGCGGACGGCAGCCGGTTTTGCCGATATCCTGAACCGTTATGCCGATGACATCCGGCGGGACGATTCGGGCCTGTTCAATCACGCCTCCGAGGAGTACTTCCCGGGGGCGATCAGGATCTACGATCGTCTGGAACAGGAATTTCCGACATTGACGCTCCGGGATGCAATGCCGAAAAAACTCCTGTTTTCGAGATTTCAAAGTCATCAGGGGTTTTCCGGCTTCTACTTTCCGTTCACGGGCGAATCCAATATCAATACGGATATTCCAAGCAGCAGCCAACCCTTTACCATCGCCCATGAACTGGCGCATCAGCGCCTTGTGGCTTCCGAGGACGAGGCGAATTTTCTGGGCGTTGCCGCCTGCCTCTCCTCAGAACAGCCGATCTACATTTATTCCGGCGCCTTGGCCGGGCTAAAGATGCTTGCGGGTCCGCTGTACGATGCGGATCCGCAAGCCTGGCAGACCATTGCGGAAACACTTCCGCCGGAAGTTGCAGCCGACTGGAACAACAGCGCAGCGTATTGGGCTCAATTCAAAACACCTCTGGAGGAATGGTCCAGAGATGTTTATGATACGTTTCTGAAATCCCAGGGCCAGGAACTGGGAATACGCTCCTACGGAGCCTGCGTGGATCTGATCGTAAACTATTACTCTGCGGCAACTCGGGTGAAGCCATATTCCGAATAAACCGAATCGCAGGTGCCGTCGGCCATGTAGTTCACGAATTTGGCAGCCTCTGCGGGATGCGCCGATGAATGGAT
>JAQUXD010000065.1 GCA_028692535.1 Eubacteriales bacterium
AAAATGTCCGCAGAACAGATCTTCGCCACCAGAGGAAAGCCCAGTTCTTTCACGGCTTCTTTTACTTCCTCCGGCGTATTGACCAATCTGGATTCGGCGGAAGGAATCCCCCACTCAGCCAGTTTGTTCTTGCTTTCGAATTCCGACAGATACTTTACCGGCTTATCCGTTAGGCTTTCCTCCGCAGGACCGCAGGCGGATTCCTTTTCGGAGCAATCGTAGGTCACAAAATCCGCCAGATGCTTAACCAACTTAAATCCGTAGGTGCTGGTGGGTAGAATCGGAATCCCGGCGTCCCGCAGCATGTTTCGGATCTCCGGCGCGCGGGAACACTCCATGAATGGCATCATCAGGACCGGTTTTGCGCCTTCGCCCTCTTTTGATTTGACCAATCCCTGGGCAATATGCAGCGTGACATCGCTGTCCAGGGTGGGATGCGGTGTAAAACCGCATACGACCATATTGATCTCCGGATCGCTCATGACCGTCTTGATCAGGTTGGAATATCCCACCGGATCATGGGCCAGCGTAGCTGTGGTGTCCAACGGATTGTTGGGTGTGGAATAAGAAGGAAGCAGTCCCCTTACCTTTTCCAGGGTTTCCGCTGCAAATGCCGGATAATGAAGTCCTACTTCGTCACCGAAATCGGCGGAAATGGCTGTCTCGCCGCCGGAGAGGCACATGGCGCAAAGATTGGGCCCTTCCGGAAGCTTGTCCAGAACGGAAAACATTTGCGAGGTCGACAGCAGCTCTTCCATATCCCAGACTCGGATCACGCCGTATTTCTTAAACATAGCGTCAAACACCTTGTCGGCGCCGGACAGACTTCCCGTATGGGAACTGGCGATCTGGCTCCCCTTTTCCGAGCGACCGGTTTTGAGGATCACGACCGGTTTTTTCTTCTTTGCTGCCTTTTCCAGTACTTTTACAAAATCCTTCGGGCGTTTGACGCCTTCCAGATAAAGTGATACTACTGCCGTATCCGGGTCATCCACAAGGAAGTCAAAATATTCTTCCATGCTCACTACAAAGCTGTTTCCTGCAGAGATGATGTAGGAGTAATCCATGTGCTCCATGTCCACGGCGTTCAAGCCGACCTGACCGCTCTGGGAAATAAGGCCTACTCTGCCTTTTCTCTCCGCTTTGTCCACTTCCAGTCCAAAAGCATAGACTCCGTCGACGAAGTTGATGTAACCGGCACAGTTGGGACCCATTAAAAGCATATCCAGCTCGCTGCACAACTCCAGCAGCTCCTGCTGGAGCCTCTTTCCTTCCGGTGTTCCGGTTTCGCCGTATCCGCTGGCATACACCACTGCCGAATGACATCCCACGGCAGCCGCTTCCCGCAGCATCTGCGGCACCAGTCCGGCATTGACGCACAGAATCACCAGGTCCGGAGACTCAGGCAGTTCTGCCAGATTGTTGTAGCATTTCTTTCCGTACAACTCGTCTTTCTTTGGGTTGATAAAGTATACTTTTTTAGGTTCCTCCGTGTAGAGCAGGTTCTTGCACGTGCTCCTGGAAAAGCCGGGTCTGTCCGAAGCGCCGATCACGGCTATGACATTCGGCTTTAATAGATTGCTGATGCTCATAGTCTATCCCTTTTGGGCTTCGCCGATGGCAAAGCCTTCTTCGTATGCTTTCAGATTTAACGTATTATCGATTTTCTTCTTCTCGAAATACTTAACGATGCCGTTGGACATGTCATCCTTGGTCAAAACGCCTGTGGCGCCGACGAAAGTGCCCAAAACAATCAAGTTCACCGCCCTGAGATTGTTCAGCGTGGCAGCGATATCATTGGCGTTGATTTCAACAACTTTTACATCGTTTCTACTGACTTTTTCTTTTACTATCGAAGTGTTTACGATGATCATGCCGCCGGGAACCACATCATTCTCGAATTTCTTTAAAGAAGGCTCGTTCATAGCGATGAGCACATCGATTTTATTAACGTAAGGGCTTGCGATCGGTTCATCGCTGATCTTGATGCTGCAATTGGCCGTGCCGCCACGCATTTCAGCGCCGTAGGACGGGATCCAAGTGACTTCGTTTCCTGCAAGCATCGCCGTGTTGGCCAAAATAAGACCCATGGTCAAAACGCCCTGACCGCCAAAGCCTGAACAGATTATTCCTGTCATTTCGAATCCTCCTTGCTGTCTTTTAATACACCGAGTTTATATTCTTCAGCAACGACCTCTTCCAGCTTTTTGTAAGCTTTGACGGGGTCCATGTGCCAATTTGTTGGACACGGTGAAAGTATTTCCACAAACGAATAACCTTTTCCCGCAAGTTGGTTGTCAAAGGCTTTTCCGATGGCTCTCTTGGTCTGCGCGATCAATTTGGCATTGGCCAGAGAACATCTTTCCACGTACGCTACAGGCATTTGCGCGATCAGCTCGGCCAGCTTGAAAGGCTGTCCGGTCAATTCGGTGTTTCTCCCATAAATGCTGGTAGCGGTCTTCTGCCCTTCCAGCGTTGTAGGCGCCATCTGTCCGCCGGTCATGCCGAAAACACCGTTGTTGACAAAAATGGCAGTGGTGTTTTCATTGCGGTAAGCCGCATAAAGGGACTCAGACAAGCCGATCGCCGCCGCGTCGCCGTCGCCCTGATACGTATAGACCACTGCGTCGGGTCTGGCTCTGCGCACGCCGCTGGCGACTGCGGGGGCACGACCGTGCTGTGCCTGGATGCTGTCAGCTTTGATCACAGTGCTGATAAAGCAGGAACAACCCACGGCATACACCTGGATCGCATCGTCTTCCACGCCTCTTTCTTCCAGAACCTGTGCGATCATTTTTGCAATAAGCCCGTGGCCGCAGCCTGGGCAAAATCTGTTGAATTCTGATATCAGTTTCGGTGTCACTAAATTCTTAGCCATAATTTACACGCTCTCTTCCTTTCCCTCCAGCACATTTTTCACGTAGGAGATAAATTCTTCCGTGTCGGGGATCATCTTTCCGGTCGCATAGTTGTAAACAGGTTTTCTGCCGTTCACCGCCAGGCGTACATCTTCCACCATCTGTCCCAGAGCAGACATTTCCACGGAAACGACTCCCTTCAGATTGTCCGGCAGCGACGCAAAGGCATTGACCGGATAAGGATACAGCGTGATAGGACGGATCATTCCGACCTTCAATCCCTGTTTCCTGGCAACATTGATGGCTTCCTTGCAGGTACGGGACATAATCCCGTAAGCGACAATGATCAGGTCGGCATCTTCCGTCAGGTAAGATTCCCACATTTGCTCATTTTTTTCGATCGCCGCATATTTTGTGCGAAGGTTTTCCACGTAGGATTCCGGCGTCGTATATTCGTAATAGCACTTTGATGTGACCTGTTTTTGGGGCTCGCCTCCTCGTCCTTTTATTGACCAGGCGAACTGATCCGGATCATGTTCTTTCATTTCGGGCAGAACGATCGGTTCCATCATCTGACCGATGGCGCCATCGTAGTAAAGGATGGCCGGATTCAGATATTCTTCCGATTTATCGTACGCATGGCTCACCAGATCGACTGCTTCCTGAACGGATGCAGGGGCAAAGACCAGACAGTGATAATCTCCGTGAGCACCGTTTTTGACGACTTGCCAGTAATCGCTCTGAGCTGGCACGATCTCGCCCAATCCGTTTCCGTAACGAACGACGTCCACCAGCAATGTAGGCAACTCTGCGGATACGATGTAACCGATGCCCTCCTGGATCAGATCAAATCCCGGACCGGAGGAACTCCCCATCGTCCGCAGGCCGCATGCTGCTGCGCCGTAGATCATGGATATGCCTGACAATTCAGATTCGCTCTGCACAAAAGATCCGCCGACTTCATCCAGTCTCCAGGACATATATTCGACGATTTCGCTTTGCGGTGTGATCGGATATCCGCTAAAAAATCTGCAGCCAGCTCTGATTGCAGCTTCCGAGACGGCATCGTTTCCCTTCATTAATGTTCTCAAAACGTTACCTCCTATTCTTCGATCAGTTCAAATACGCTGTCCGGACATACGCGATAGCATGTTCCGCACTTAATGCAAAGATTCTCGTCCGATACAACGGCGGCGTAGCCACTGTCATTGAATTCTTCTCCGAAACTCAGAGCGTCCTTTGGACATTGATCAATACAAAATCCGCATGCTTTGCATCTGTTTTTGTAAATCACAAGCTTTTTCAAATTCGTCCTCCTTTACACCGGTCCAGAAATTGAATCGGCAATTTCTGAAAAAATGTTGCGCAATGCTGTTCTGTCATTTATAATGACACTATGTCATATATTATCTTATCAATGGGGTAAGATGTCAAGACCTTTCGGGAGAAAGAAGCCAATGGAACATAACTCAATGACGGTATTAAAATCACTGGATCGCGCGTTGGAGCTGATCGATGTGCTGGAACAAGCAGGACGGCCCATGAGTGTAGCGGAGCTCGGTAAACTCCTGAAAGTCAATCGAACCACACTCTACGCAACACTTAATACCTTCGTTTCGAGAGATTATTTGGAAAAGGATCCGACGACGGGCTTTTACAGCATCGGCTTAAAGCCTGTTGAGATCGGTCTTGGTTATCGCAGGAAATATCCGTTCATTCAGATGATGGATGCTCAGGCGCTACAAATCTCACGAAAATGGAACCTACAGGTCAACGTAGGCGTATTCCGGGCGCCGGATCGCGTGATCGTACTGTCCACACACAGCCCCGGCAGCGCGCCGGGCACATCCTATTTGTTCTTTCCTTCCAATATCAATTTTCCCGCATACGCAAGCAGCCTCGGGAAAGCTTTTCTCTGTGAAATGGAAGACGAAGAGCTTAACGCGACCCTGGAGAAGATCCCGCTTCTTCCGTTGACGAAAAATACCTATACAGACAAAACCGCCCTGTTTCAACACCTGCGGGAGCTGAAGCAGAACGGTTATTCCTACGAAGATAATGAATACATGGAAAATATCCGTTGCCTAGGCGTCGGCGTCAAAGATCATACCAAGCGTGTAGTGGCGGGAATGAGCGTCGTGCTGACGCCCTTCATCGACGAGGATCAGCGCAAGCAGATCATTTCCGAGCTGATTTCAGTCAAGAGTCTGATCTCTTACAATCTAGGCTATCACAACCATTGAGATCATAAAGCGCTCCAGTCGGAATAGCCCCATCCATCGGTTTTGTAAGAACCTTGTTTCCCGAATGATGAGCTGTGGACACGGCGCCGCGCCTGTGCCCGGATGGATCCGTTTCGCCTGCCGCACAACGCGACCAGCAGTCCGATCAGCAGCAGTCTGATCAGGTTGATGCGTAACTTGCCGGAATGTTTGCTGCACATCATTTGTTTCCTCCCAACGATCCCCCTAGACGTACTCTCCTTTGAAATCCGGTTCATCCTGGACACTGGGGGCAAAAAGTCTCTTTGCAATCGTTCTCTGGTATTCCCCGGTCCTTCTGCTTTCCTCGAATATTTTCCGTACGTTTTTCCTTGCGATTCCATCGATATCCGCCACAACAGCCTCTTTTGTGAAATCGATCAGTGAAAACCCCACCCGATCAAAGAATCGGATGGCGCCCATGTTGGCGATAAAATCCGGCACCACATCGATTTTCTTTTCGATCAGGATCTTATCCCCTTCAGCACTGGTTGGGATGTTGGCGCCCTCCACAACCAAACTGGCCCGTACTTGATGTGCCGTGCTTGCGTTGATGACATCTTCCAGAGCCGCCGGAATCAAGATATCACAAGGATAGTCCAACCATTTGCTGTTTTCCGTCACTTCGTAGTCGTGCTGAATCCGGCTCAGATCCATGACACCATACTTGTCTTTAGATGAAATCAGTTTATGTATATCAAGACCTTTCTCGCAGTATACGAACTGTTTCGCATCCGCAATGCCTGTGACCGTGTATCCCATATCTGTAAGCTTTGCGGCGCAGCTGGCGCCGACACAACCGAAGCCCTGTATGATCGCGCTGCCCTTCTCCGCTTTCTTATTCTCAACAAAAGACCATGCCTCGTCTGCGGCAAATGCCACACCGTAACCTGTTACCATGTCATTGACCAGAAACCCGTCAATGCGCTGATCCTGGAAATCCATCACGGCTTGCTGGCCTTTGCGAAAATCATCCATCGCAGTCTGTGAATACGTCTGAGGATAGCCCATGCCCAATTCCTCAAATATTTTCAAAATATCGTCGTAACTCGTGCCCAGATCGCTGCCGATGCCAAGGCCCAGATCCACATAAGGGCGCATGGCGATGATATAGCGCTTCAGTACGTCGTAAGCATCAGGCATCCTGCTGTCGTAGACGATGCCGCCTTTGCATCCGCCCGTTGTTTCGGATTCGATGGCATTATATTTATAGGCCATGCCCAAGGCAAGCCGTTCCACTTCCTGCCGCGTGACGCTGGGATGCATTCGGATCCCTCCGCCGGCCGCTCCTTTGACCAGATTGTGGATACAAAGCCATCCTTTAGCCTCCGTCTTGGTATCATTCCACTCCATTATAAGATACGGTTTCATAGTCATCTCCTTTCAGCTGTGCAAATTCTGCTTCGATTTCCCGTCTGCTCTTGTCCTTATAATCCGCTCTGATCCATTTCAGCGCTGAGTGCATCGCTCCGATCATGGTCAATGAGATCGGGATCGCCATCAGAACTAGGATCGCCTGCAGACCATCCAATGGAACACCGCCTTCCATAAATTGCCCGGCATACAGGAGACAAAGCGGGCATACGGATAACATGATCGCCCAGAAGAGGCGCAAATACCGTCCCGGATCTTCTTCTGCTCTAAGGTTGTAAGTAGAAGAGGCTCCCAGCGAATAGGCGGCTGAATCCATCGTCGTGACCATTCTGGAAAAGGCGGTGAGGATCCACAGCACCAACACCAGTTTTCCTAAGGGGAGCGAAAGCACGATTTCGGAAATCACCTGATTGGGTCCTCGCGCATTCATGATCTCCACCGCGTTGAGCGCACCGGTCAAATACCGATTCAGTCCGTAGGATGACACGGTCCCGAAAAACAGCATAGAGCCTACTGTGCCGGCCAGTGTGACCGTCGCTACGATGGATCGAATGCTGCGGCCTTTTGATATTTTTGCCACGAATATCCACATCCAGGGAGAAAGCGTGATCCACCAGGCAAAGTAGAAACAAGTCCAGGCTTGGGGAAACCCCTCGTTTCGGATGGGGTCCAGCGAAGTGCTCATCTGAACGAAGCGATCTGCCGTGATCCCCATGGATTGCACAAAATTATCGAGAATAAAACCCGGGCAAACGCTGAGCAAAAACCAGCCGCAGAGGACCAGACTGGCGATCGTGGCACCCTTTGCAACGACCTGCAAGCCTTTCTTTAGACCGACAAAAGTCGAAAAACCGAATGTGACCGTAATGATCCCGATCATACCTGCATATATACCGAAATTCTCCGGTGTGCCGAAAGTGTTGTACAGATTGTTTGCCAGCATCGGCACGCCTGTGCCGTAGGAAATCGTCAGTCCGCCAAGAATGCTGAAAATGAAAAGTACATTGAACACTTTGCCCAACCGGCCTCGGATCCGATCGCCCAGCCAGCCTTCGCAGGTAGCCTGAAGCGTCAAACCCGGCTTCCTCAAAAGATAATAACGATAGGCCAGCGGGATCACGCCTACCGAGGTGAGACTCCAAGCCGGCACGCCCCAATGAAAAAAGCTGTAAGCCACAGCAATTTCCGCCGCATCCGCACTCAAAGGGTCCATACCGAAAGGTGGCGCCTGGAGATAGTAGATCCATTCGATGGCAGACCAGTATAAAATACTGTATCCTATTGCAGCGGAGAAAATCATGGAAACCCAGGCAAAGATGGAGTATTCCGGCTGTTCGCGACCCATGCGGATCGAGCCATATTTGGAAATCGCCATATAGGCATTAAAGATCACACATATAAACACTAAAAGTAGAAAGTAGAAACCAAGCCCGTCCACCACCGTGATTCGTAGATCGATCAACGTCTTTGTGGTGCCCACAGGTGCAAGTATCGTGGCAGCGGACAGAAATCCGAGCAGAACAATACTGGTTATGATAGAAAATGTGTCAATTCTGTCCGCTGAAAATCCGATTTTTCGGTGGTCCATTGCCAGGTTTTCCTTTCTGCGTGTCCGTGGAGCAGTCTTCTGTGTCCAAGCGACGGAAGCACCAGTGTGCCACAAGGCCGCAAAATACGATCGCGGCAGCGAATAAGGCGTCACAGGTGCGAAGTGTGATGGCGCCGTATTTATATAAACCGATAGGGATATCCGCGATTCCGTGAAGAAGGATCGCAATCAGCAAGTAGCGCTTTTTGCTCTGTCGAACACCGTAGAAAACGACAACGGATAGCGCAATATGTCCCAGAAGCGCTGCTGAGCGTTCAAATACCCAGAACACGCTGTCCGATGCAGTGAATGGCTCCGGAGCAAGAATAAGCAGTGCAAGAATCCCGCTCAAAGCCATTTCGATCCCTCCGTGGCCAACACCGTAGCTCAAGGCGGTTTGCGGGCTTTGGCACGTGGGGATTACTCGGGTAAATGCGAAATATCGCCCGCCTTCTTCAAAGCAACCGGCCATGGTGCACCCATACAGTACATACAAAAAAAGACTGCCCGAGATCCGATCGCTCCAATCAGGAATCAAGATCATTGCGATCTGATGGAACAGGTTCTCAAACAGTATCGCAAAGACGAAAAACGTCACCGCTCCAATTACGATCGGTCGAACGTCATCACCCGTCTTCCTTTTTGCCCAAACAAACCCTGTAAAAACAACGCACACCAGAAAAACGGATGCGGCAACAACAAAAACACCTGGCATAAACACAGTAATATCTCCTCCGATAAAATCCGGTCATCATTACTGTATTAACATATCAGGAGAACATTATCAAGGAGTAAATCTTGGAAAGGCGGTGACTGTGCCGCACCTTGCGGTAGACGAGTTTGGAGAGGATCACTACACTGATGCCCGTTGCATAAAACTGTTCACGATACGTGACCATGGGGTCAAAAAAATCACCACAGGAAATACTATCCCCGATGGTATACTCGAGAAGATTTCCTTCGAAAAAATGAGGGTATTCCAGAATGGATTCCAATTCGTCCGGAAGATATTTGTAAGAAGGCTTATCCGTTGCAACGCTGATTTTCATAAAACGCAGCATGTGGATCACAA
>JAQUXD010000066.1 GCA_028692535.1 Eubacteriales bacterium
ATGAAGTAAAACCCGTATTTATACTGGAAGCGGACATCTCCGGTCAGCAGCGCCGTCAGTCTCATTGCAGCTGCCTCCCTGTGATCTCCACGAACACATCGTTGAGCGTCGGTTCCTCCGAATGGATCGACAAAAGCTTGTTGCCCCGGATCAGCCTGCACAGCGTTTCATCCTCCGAGGTACTGCCGAGGGGAACCTCTGCCCTGTGTTCGCTGCCGTTTTCGATATAGGTGTAGGCAATGCTTGACGCGCCCCGGCGCATGATCAGGCTGCGGGGGGTGTCAAGGGCTCTGATCTTTCCGTCCACGATAAATGCGACGCGATCGCAGAGCTCGGTGGCGTCATACATGTTGTGGGTGGTCAGTATGATGGTTTTTCCCTTCGACTTTTCCTCCAGAATGATATCCTTCA
Organism: Eubacteriales bacterium; assembly: GCA_028692535.1. GTDB lineage: Bacteria > Bacillota > Clostridia > Peptostreptococcales > Anaerovoracaceae > UBA10908. The sequence continues at coordinate 412 of JAQUXD010000066.1, forward strand.
TGACCCGGGCGTTGGAAGGATCAAGGCCGGAGGTCGGTTCATCCAGGAAAAGGATCTGCGGATCGTGGAGCAGTGCCTTGATAAAGTTCAGCCGTGCCTTCATGCCCTTGGAAAAATCGGAAACCTTTTTGTCGGCGTCGCTCAGCAGGTCCACGCTTTTCAGCAGCGTGTCGATCTCCCGGTGCTTATGATAGAGCGAAGCGAAGAATCTCAGGTTTTCCCGGGCTGTCAGCTTTTCGTACAAACTGGGAAACTCAAAGTCGACGCCGATCTGTTCATAGAATTTTTCTCCGTGGTGTCCGGCCTCTTCGCCGTTGACCCGAACGGTGCCCGTGTAGCGGGAGAGCAAGCCGGTGAGAATTTTTTGCAGCGTGCTTTTCCCGGCGCCGGAGGGGCCTAAAAATCCGAAGATCTCACCGGATTCGACTCCGAAGCTTACGTCCTCGATAAACGGATGCTTCGTATAGCTGAAGCAGAGCTGATCCACGCGAATCATGATGATTCTCCTTCGAACATCTGCAGCACAACGCCCCGGAGCATCACGCGCAAGGCCTCGTCAAATACCTCTTCGCCGACTTCCCGCTTGTGCAGCAGGGAAATAAAAATGCCGCGCATCGCCGCGCTAAAGACCCGGATATCTTGGGCTTTGAGGTTCGGAACAAGGGAAACCAGCTCTTCCACTCGAAAGTCATCCATTTCGGCATGCTGCTTTACAGCCTCCGGCGGAAGCTTCCGGAAGAGAAGCTCCAGCTCTCCGCTTGTGATGAGATTTAACAAGAACGAGTCATCCAGGGATTTGTACAGCGAAAAAAAGAGGTTCGTCAGTGTATCGGCATCCATGTCGCCTTCCAATACGGCCAACTCGGCCAGCAGTTTTTCTTGCATTTCATCGTGCAGGGTACAGAAGATCTCGAAAAACAAAAGGTCCTTGGATTCATAAAAGAGGTAAAAAGTCCCCTTGGGGATTTTTACCCGCTTTACTAACTCGTCCACCGTCGTTCTTCGTATTCCGTACAGGCTCAGGCACGCTTTTCCTTCTTCCATGAGCCTTTCCCGGATATAGGCGCGTTCGCTGTCTGAAAATGTTTTCGGCATTTGTCCCACCTTAATACCATGTGACTAAAATGTTATTTATAGTCACCATGATACTACGGGAATCCGGATTGTCAATGAAAAGATCAAAATATTTCAAGGAATCAAAAATATGCTATACTCGTTTTATGAACTGAAGTGCGAGTCCATTTCAATAAGTTTGGATGGTAATAATGCGAGTAGAAGCTGGGAACAAATCACACACAGTGCAGAAGAGCGGGGGATAAAAAATGTATGGTAAGCTGATCAAGGGTGGGATAGCTGTCGGTAAAATTCTATCTCCTGAAGCTATCAATTTTGGAGCAAAATTGGGCACTGAACTATTGGAAAAGCAAAAAAGTATGGTAAAAATACCAGACCTGAAGGATGTTCCTATCGACGAAGCATTGCGAATCCTAAGAGATGAGCTCCATTTGACACCGACATCAGCGGTCGCCAATCCCAGTGCAGCGTATGCTGACGAGAGCGAAAACGAAGTGATGTATTCCGAACCCAGATTCGGCTCGCGCGTTGGACCCGGGACGACTGTTAAGGTTTATCATCTTACGCAGGAAGTCATTGATAAGAGCAAAGAGCTGGCAAAGAATGCAGTTCATGAATTCAAGGTTCCCGAAATGGTTGGGCTTACTATTTATGAAGCCAGAGAAGATTTAGAACAATTAGGCATAAAAGTTGCTGAAAAGCTAGAAAAGCCGGATCTGAAGTTTGCCGAAAAAGAGGATGGGCAAGTTACAAAAGTGACCTATCCAAACGACCATAAGATCGGTTCAAAGTTAAGAAGCGGCGACCGTGTTTCGATCTACTATGTCAACGAAGAAGTGATACTGGAAAGCAAAGCTATAAAGGATCAAAAGAGCAAAGACAGACAAGCGGTCATCGACAAAATCGGAAAAGTCTCCAAGGACGTTTCAAAAGGGATCTATGCCGGGACTGTGGATGCCCCTAAAAATATTGCAAAAAGTTTTAAGAAACCATTCTCAAGCAATAAAGCGAGTTCGCACAAAAAAGAAAAATAGTAAAATTCGAATTATTCACATGATAATCCTGCCGAGGATTCCTGCAAGGGAGTCCTTATTTTTTTGCTTATAAACCAATAAAATAATTTTTATAATATACTTGACACGATGTAAAGAATATTGTACATTGTGTACATCGTAAATAACAAAATGTAAAAAGGAGTGTAAGAACTATGTCCTATAAGGAGAAGAGAACGATCGCATCCATTGTAACGATGCTATCGATCGTAACTGCATATTACGTCTATGCATTCAACAAGGTTCAGGCGGGGTTGGCTGCCCCGGATGATATGAAGTTTTGGGCGACTACAATACTGACTTTTATCGGTATCGCAATTGTCGCTTCCATTGTCATTCAAATCATCTTTCATATTTTGCTTTCCATAGGGATCGCTGCCAAAAGTCAGTTGCAGAACGGTAAATGCGATGAAAAGGAGGTGGAAAGGGAAATCAACCAGGAAATGATCGAAGACGAAATGGATCAGTTGATTGAGCTCAAGGCAATGAGAATCGGTTTCGCCATGGCCGGCATCGGCTTTGTGGCGGCGCTGGTATCCGTTGTTTTGGATTATGCGCCTGCAATAATGCTCAATATCTTATTTCTTTCTTTCATCGTTGGCTCGATGATCGAAAGCGTTACCCAACTATATTTTTATAGAAGGGGGATCAGAAATGGTTAAAAAACTTGAGATCAAGAATAACATCAGAACGCTGCGTTTTTTTGCAGATGAAATGACACAGCAGCAGCTGGCAGAAAAAGCAGGAGCCTCCAGGCAAACCATCTTGGCCGTTGAAGCGGGCAAGTACGCCCCATCCCTGGAATTGGCCTTTCGGATCGCCGATGCATTCGGCGTTACGATCGGGGAAGTTTTCGATTATGAAATAAAGGAGATCAAAAAGTGACGAACGTACAAAATTCAGCCAGATCAGAAAGGATTATGGAGAAAGAAATGAGTTCAACAAAGAAGACAGCCCGGCTGGCGGGCATGATGTTCCTGATGATGGTCGTATTCGGCCTGCTTGCGGAGGTGATGTTCCGCCAAAAGCTATTCGTTGCGAATGATGTTGCCGTAACGGCCAACAACATTTTGTCAAATGTCTTTTTATACCGCGCAGGCATCGTAAGTGATATCCTTATGGCGCTAAGTTATTTGCTAACGGCCCTGTTATTATTCAAACTGCTTTCTGCGGTCGATCAGAAAATGGCCTCCGTCATGGTTGTATTTGCGGCAGCCGGCAGCGTAATACTGATGCTCAATACATTGAATGAAATCGCGCCGCTTTATATTCTAAGCGAAAGCGATTATATGAGTACATTCGATGCCGGCCAGCGGCAGTCACTGGCCATGTTCTTTTACAACTTCTATCAACACGGGTATATGATCGGGCAGGTATTCTTTGCACTTTGGGTGCTGCCTTTGGGGGTTTTGATCTATAAGTCCGGATTTATCCCAAGAGTATTCGGTGTGCTGTTTGCAACAGAAACAGTATTTGCCTTGACGGCTGTGATCGTGCACTTTCTTATGCCGAATGGAGCAGTGGAGACCGTGCTGATGCTCCCGATGATGATCGCTGAATTCTCATTTATGCTATACCTGTTGGTTCGAGGCGTGAATGCGTCTAAATTGCTGGCATCAAGCGCACTGTCTGCTACTTGATCGGCAGTGCGTAGACCTTCTCAAACCCCATGCCGAATTTCTCCTGGAGGAACTGCTCGAAAAGTTCCAGAGGCTTTCCAACGAAATCATCGCCTTGAGTACCGAAGGCCTCGTTGAACCGCTGCCGGATCGTGTCCGGATCGGGATACACCGGCTCATAGTTGCCTGTTGCATGTGAATAATGAAATATGGCACTGGTATTGTTCTTGTCCGCCGATACGCGATACAGGTCGTCGGCTGCGCTGTATGTGATGCGCAGACCATACCCGTTCACCTGGTCCAGGTATTCCATGTTCCAGTCTTCGCTGAATTCGCCCCATTCCGGTCGGTGGATCGCAACCGACCGGTAATAGGGCTCGCGGTCCTCATAGACGCCGCAGATGCCTTCCTGCTCAAACCCAAAGCCCAGCTTCGTCAGGGATACCTCCGGTTCGACGTAGGCAGACAATGGAGATGTCAATTCGCTCGTTGCTTCGCTGACGTATATACTGCCTGCTTCGACGTCGAATAGGTATTCCATATAAATCGTGCCGTAGGAAAAACCCATTTTCCCGCTCTGGGCATCGTACCAGCCGTTCTGGATGCTTCCGGCCATGTGTTGCTCAACGGCTTCCGCATCCTGAACGGTATAATGCGTCGTCACTCTGGCGCTTTTTTTGTGCAGATTCACTTCGATATCGCATTTGTCGAACACGGGTGTGATATCGAAATGATCGGCAGCTGTGGCGAGCGCGTTGACATTGAAATTATCGCTGATAAGCCGGGTGTAGCGAGAAACGTCTACACCAGTGATATTTGTCCAAAGATCGATGTGGCATCCGTCCACATACGCATACCGGTCGTCATTGAGATCGGTTTGACGGATGATGAACACAGTACCATCCTCGCTTTGGAATTCGCAGAACCCGCCGTTATTGTAGTCCTCCGTATGAGAAACTCGCTCATCTTCGCCTTTGCCGGCCAGCTCGATCAGAAAAGCGATCGCTTCCTCCGCCTTGCCGCTGGCTGTCATCGAAAGGATATAGGGCGTCTTTCCCTCAAATTTATTGGACCCCTTTATAAAATAGGCTGCATACGTGTGAAAAGATCCGGGGAAATTGACATCGTAAAATGGATCGAATTCTTTGCCGAATAGGTCCTGCGGCGCGTATGCTTCTTGTCCAATTGCAGACGCTGCATCAGCATCTGGCTCGGAAGCTGCATCCGGTGCAGCAGGAGACCCGGAACACGCCACCAATAGAGCAACCAGAAAAACGAATAACAATGCTGATAATGATCGTTTCATATGCTTCCCTCCGAATACATTATTTACTGTTAGAATACTATAATATTATACAATAAATAGCAATCCAATCGATGAAGGATCCAAGCGCAGTACCATTGAAAGATCCTATTTGCGCCGCTTGTATGTTACAATGAATGGAACGTATTTATATACCATGGGAGACAAATCTGAATGAAAAAATATGCTTTTCCAGCGATAACGTGGTTGCTGTTCGAAACGATAGCTATTGCATTGTGGCTGTCACTCGATCATATATTCTATCTCTTCAATTTTTCATATATAGGCACCTGCCTTGCGTTGGGCATCGTGTTTTACCAGAAAAAGATGAAATATGCCCGCAACATCGTACAGTTTGCAGTTGGCCTTTATATGCTTGTGTATCTTGGCATATTGTCCAACGAGAATATGCAGATAGAAGGGTTCTGGTACTATCTGTTCTTGGGCGTCTTCGAAGCAGCCGTGATCCATTATGCTGTTGCAAAGATTTTTGGCCCGTTGCTGTTTGGCCGCGGATGGTGTGGCTATGCCTGTTGGACAGCCATGATCTTGGATCTATTGCCGTACAAAGTGCCACAGCAGCCCCGGAAGAAAATAGGTTTCCTTCGGTATATTGTTTTTTCCTGCTCGTTTTTGTTTGTCGGAGCCCTCTTTGTTTTCCATGCACCCAATGTGGAAAGGATCCTGTTTTGGAGCTTTATCATTGGCAATGTGCTGTATTACATCATTGGTATCGGTTTCGCTTATATACTGAAAGATAATCGTGCTTTCTGTAAATATATCTGCCCGATCACCGTGTTTCTGAAACCGGCAAGCTATTACTCTTTGCTGCGCGTTAAAAATGATATGGATCTATGCGTGTCTTGCGGAAAATGTAAAGAAGTATGTCCAATGGATGTGGATGTTCCAGACAATTCACGCAAACGTCTGAACGGAACGGAATGTATATTGTGCTTAAAGTGCATCGATGCGTGTCCGAAAAACGCACTGCATTTATAAGAAGGCAAAGAGTTATTTCATTGACGTACTACAATAAGGAGACTGCTATGTTGAAAGAAGCTTTTAGCAAGGGGATGATGTAATATGAAAATCGCATGGTTTTGCATTCCGGCATTCGGACATACCAACCCGACGCTCAACCTCGTGAAGGAGATCACGGGGGCCGGTCATGAAGTCTATTACTTCTCTTTTGAAGTGTTCCGGGAGAGCATCGAGAAAGCTGGAGCCATTTTTATCTCTTGTGACGGCTACGGTTTTGAAATGGAAGACAAAGAAAACGGCGACCGAGTCGGCAAGGACCTGGCATTTGCAACAGAACTGCTTGTGAGTTCGACTCTTGCGCTCGATGAAATGGTTACAGAAAAAATCAGCGAAATCAAGCCCGATGTGATCGTATCGGATTCCGTAGCGTATTGGGGCAAGCTGATTGCAAAGAAATTGAGCATTCCTTATGTCTCGTCAACCACCACCTTTGCGTTCAACAAGCATTCTGCGAAACTGATCAAGCATGGCGCCGCAGAAATATCAAAAATGCTTTTCTCCATGCCGAAAATCAATAAACAGGTCAAACGTCTGCAAAAGAAGGGCTACCCGGTCAAGGGGATCCTTGATATCATTCAAAATGACAATGAGACAGATACGATCGTTTATACGTCGAAGCATTTTCAACCGTTTTCGGAGACGTTTTCGGACAGGTATCGTTTTATAGGCCCTTCGATACGACCGATAGAGGAGCCCATGAAAAAAACCGCCGATAAGACCATCTTCGTATCCATGGGTACCGTGAACAAGAACGCAGAATTTTATCGCAATTGCATTGCAGCTTTTAGAGACACGCCGTACCAGGTGATTATTTCGCTGGGGACCAATCAAGATCTTTTCGACGATGTTCCTGAGAATATTCAGATCTATGACCGGGTCGATCAGATGGCTGCCTTGTCGATCACAGATGTGTTCATTACGCACTGCGGTATGAATTCCGTATCCGAAGGACTGTATTTTGAAGTTCCGCTTCTGCTTTTTCCTCAGACGCCCGAACAGGGCGCCGTCGCAGAAAGAACCATCGAACTCGGCGCAGGGCAAAAGCTTCGGAGCATGGACCCAGCGACCATTCTGCATCAGACGGAGAGTTTACTTGCCGATTCGTCATATAAGGAAAGCGCTTCTGAAATATCCAAGAGCTTTCAAGCCTGCGGCGGCGCAAAAGAAGCCCTCGAATTTCTGCAGACGGTATGTATGAATTGAACCCCATTTGTGTCCCAACCGGAAGGAGGATCAACAATGGCAAAGAAAACCTCACTGACTGTGGTCCAACTGAACGACAGCCATGCCTATTTTGATTTGCACCAGGAGTTGTTTTGGCACGGAAACCGGGCGGTATACCGACCGGCAGGCGGATATGCCCGAATCGCAACGCTTCTTCGTCAAATGCGCAAGGAAACCGGAGGCCGTTTGCTGTTCTGCGATAACGGCGATACGCTGAACGGAACTTACCCTGCGATCAAAACCAAAGGAGCGGCCATGGTGCCGGTCCTGAATGAACTGGGACTCGATGCAATGACGGCCCACTGGGAATTTGCCTATGGTCCCTCGGTTTTTACGGATCGGGCGGCAGCGCTGAATTTCCCGGTCGTCGCCATCAACGTATTCGACAAAACAACAAACGAGTTGATTTTCCCGCCTTACATCGTAAAAGAGATCGACGACCTGAGGATCGGCATCATCGGCATCGCCTCCAACATCGTCGACAAGACCATGCCGGCTTCTTTTAGCGAGGGAATACGGTTTACGCTTGGCAGGGAAGAGCTGCCTGCAGTCGTGGACAGGCTGCGAAGCCACGAACACGTAGATCTCATCGTGCTGATCTCCCACCTCGGGTTTCCCCATGACATGAAACTTCTGTCGGAAGTGCAGGAGGTGGACCTGTGTCTGAGCGGACACACCCACAATCGGATCTCCCGGCCTGTACAGCAGGGGAATACACTGGTCATCCAATCGGGCTGCCATGGTTCGTTTCTCGGCCGAATCGACCTGGAGCTGACCCACGGCAAAGTGACAGGCTATGAGCACCAATTGATCGAGGTGGAAACCGGCATTGTGCCCGATCCGGAAATGACTAAAATCATCCGCCGTGAGCTTGCACCCTTCGATGCCAAACTCAGCGCAGTCGTCGGAGAGACTGCTACGGCGCTGAACCGTGCCATAATGCTGGAAACGACCATGGATAATTTTCTTCTGGAATCTGTGCTGGAAGCCTCGGGCGCCGAAATGGCCTTCTCGAACGGCTGGAGATATGGCGCCCCGGTCGTCCCCGGTCCGGTGACGTTGAACGATCTTTACAACATCATCCCCATGGATCCGCCCATCGGTACGGTCGAGCTGACCGGTGAGGAATTGCTGGAGATGCTGGAAGAAAATTTGGAGCGGACGTTTGCTGCAGACCCTTACGAGCAAATGGGCGGATATATCAAACGCGGGCTCGGCTTGACCGTCTATTTCAAAGTTGAGAATCCCTTCGGTCAACGTATCCTACAGGTCTTTGTCGGAAATGA
>JAQUXD010000067.1:0-7127 GCA_028692535.1 Eubacteriales bacterium
TTATTTGGATTTTCTCGCGGCCCGGAATCCGGACACGATGTCGTTCAGTTCCTCGGTGATGTTGTTCTGCCGCTCCCGCCGGAACAGGAAGTTCAGCTCCTCCAGCTGTTTGTCCACGTTCTTTTCCGCCGATTGCATGGACATGAGCCGGCTGGCGTTTTCCGATGCCAGCGAATAACAAAACGCTCTGTACAGCGTAATAAAAAAATACTGGCGGATCAGATCGGAAATGATTTCCTGCCTCTCCGCAAAATAAGTAGGGAGTCCTTTGGATTCCCACGCCACCTGGTTGCGGGAAAGCTCCGCCAGGTCTATGGGAAACAGCAGCTCCGTATCCTCGGCAAAGATGGTGTTGTCTCGGGGCTTGTTGTAATAAAGGAGGATCTTCTCCACGGGCATCGTCTCGCGCAGTTCGTCGATCTGCATCAGCAGCTTGTTGACCATGGAAGAGATATTGTCCGTGGACTGGGGCTGCAGAAAGTCCTTGTAGATTTTAAAATCGTACTGCAACCGCTGGACGATCTGCTGCCCGATCACGATCACGATGTTCTCCTCGCCGGCGGGGATCTGTTCCAGCGCAAAGGCGGAGATCCGCTCGTTGAACCGGCCGGCCAGACCGTGGTCCGAACCGAATACGATATGCACGGCACGGCCCTTGGGGACCTCGTCCGGCGGCGCGACCTCTTCCTCGCCGGATAGAACCACATACAAAGACAGATCCAGGACGTGACGGTACTCCATGGATGCTTTGGCCGCGTTCTGAAACTGATTGATGTTGGCCGACGCGTGGGCTTTCATCGTGCCCACGATGGCCTTGAGGTTCTCCGCAGAACGTATGCTCTTTTTGATCGTCTGCAATCCGGCCATCAGCTCTCCATTTCCTGTTTTAAAATGTCTCTGATCCGTTCGAGAAATGCCTCCTTCACTTCGTCGGAAGGTTTTTCATCTCCCAACAGATGCCCGCGGAATGCCTCGTCCTCCCGGACGGTCTTTCGGATGTGTTCCTCGGCTTCGTCGATCCGCTCCAACGGCACTTCGTCCAACACGCCGCCGGTAACGGCCATGAGCACGCCGATCTGCTCGGTCACTTCGATGGGCAGATTCTGAGGCTGATTCAGGACTTGACGGATCCGCCGCCCCCGCTCCAGCGTGCGTCGGGTCGCCTCGTCCAGCCGGGTGCCGAAGCTGGCAAAGGACTCCAGTTCTTCGAACTGGGAATAGGTGAGCTTCAGGGCCCCGGTGATGCTCCGGTAGGAAGGAAGCTGGGTCTTGGCGCCGATCCTGGAGACGGACAAGCCGATCTGCACGGCGGGAAGATTGCCCTTCTGATAGAGCTTCGGAGACAGGTAGATCTGTCCGTCCGTGATCGAGATCAGGTTGGTGGGGATGTAGGCCGACAGGTTTTCCGCCTGGGTCTCGATGATGGGCAGGGACGTGATGCTGCCGCCGCCAAACTCGTCCCGCAGATGGGTGGAGCGCTCCAGAAGCCTGGAATGGATATAGAAGATGTCTCCCGGATAAGCTTCTCGTCCCGGCGGCCGCTCCAGCAGCAGCGACAGCTCCCGGTACGCCCTGGCGTGCCGGGTCAGATCGTCGTAGACGATCAGCACGTCCCGCCCCTGCTCCATAAAATATTCGCCCAAAGACGTGGCCGCATAGGGCGCAATGTAGGACAATCCCGGCGGATCCTCGGAGCCGGCTACCATCACGATGGTGTTTGCCATGGCATCGTTGGATTTGAGCGTGTCGATGATTTTGGAAACCGAAGTGATCTGCTGGCCGATGGCGCAGTAGATGCAGAGAACGTCCGTATCCTTTTGATTGAGAATGGTGTCGATGGCGATGGCCGTCTTGCCGGTCTGACGGTCTCCCAGAATCAGCTCCCGCTGCCCCCGTCCCACGGGCACGACGGAGTCGATCACCTTGACCCCGGTCTGCAGGGGTTGGAACACCGGCGCCCGTTTCATAATGGAGGGCGCCTCCCGCTCCACGGGAAGGGATTTATCCGCCGTCACAGGGCCCTGTCCGTCCAGAATCTCTCCCAGCGGGCTGATCACCCTGCCGAGGAATTCATCGGACACGGGGATGTCGGCAACCTTGTAGGTCCGCTTGACCTTCTGGCCCGACTTGATGCCGTCAAACGAACCCAGCAGGATCACCCCGATCTCCTCGGGGTCCAGATTGAACGCCAGGCCCATGGTTCCGTTGGGAAACGCGATCAGTTCCTCGTTCTTCACCTTCTTAAGACCGCGAACCTTTGCGATCCCGCTGTCAATCAGCACGACCGTTCCGCTTTCCTCGATATTGATTTCTTCAAAATCCCCGGCCAACGCTTCGTCCGTCGCCTGGGCCAATGCTTTGAATTGATTTTCTAACATCCCGGGCACTCCATATCAGTTCACGTCCAGACGCTGGGCGATCTCTTTTTCGATTTCGTCCAAATAGTTTTTGATATTCGTATGGACTGTATAGGTTTCCAAATACAAAGCGTGCCCCAGCATCAGCTCGGATTCCGTTTCGAATTCGATTTCCCCCACGTTGGGCAGCTGTTCTTTCAGGGCATCCCGGATCGCTTTTTGTTCGCTCTTTGTAAGCTCCCGGAAGGAATGCACCTGCACGCGCTCCTCTTTTTTGAGTTCTTCGGGATCCGGCACGCTCTTGCTCAGAGCTTTCAGATCGGCCAGAAACGTTTCGAACACTTCGGCTTCCAGCTCTTTGGAAGACAGGGCGCTCAAAATACGGGAAGCGATCTTGACGGCGCTCTCCCCCAGGTTTTTCCGCAACTGGCGCAGAAAGCTTTCCTTCTCGTCCTCGATCTCTTTCAGATAGAGCTGCCGTTTGCTCTCGGCTTCCTTCTGATAGTCCGCCAGAAGGCTCTCCTTCTTTTCCCGAGCTTCGGTCCGGGCCGTTTCCAGGATCGTTTTTCTCTCGCTTTCGATCTCTTCTGTTTTTTTGTCATAGGCAGCCACCAACGTTTCGGCTTCCTTCATCTTCGCGTCCGCTTCCTTCTGAGCTTTTTGGATCCGCTCCTGGCGCTGGGCCATAGCCTTCATCACCGGCTTGTAGAGAAGCTTCTGCAAGATAAAAAGAATGATAAAAAAGTTGACGATCTGCGCAATGATCTCAAACCAGCTGATATTCATCGGCTTATCCTATCACTTTGTTCCAGAACGGATTGGCGAACAGCAGGATCATGGAGATGACGAAGCAGTAGATCGCGGTGGATTCGATCATCGCCAGTCCCACAAAGAGCGTTCTGGAGATCGTGTTTGCCTCGTCGGGCTGCTGGGCGATGGATTTGAGCGCCTGGGATACCGCATTGCCTTCCCCGATGGCCGGGGCGATGGAGCCTACTGCGATGGTCAGCCCCGCCATGATGATCGAGACCATCCCGATCAAACCGATATTGTCCATTATGATTCCTCCTTCAAGTTTCCTTTTTTCTTCTTTTTGCGTTCGGTGGCCGATGCAATGTAGACGATTGCAAGGATCGCGAATATGTAAGCCTGGATCACCCCCGTCAACAGACCGAGGGCCTGGATGACGACCGGAAAAAACAGGGGAACGACACCCAGCAGGATGGCCACGATGATGCTGGAGCTCATGACGTTTCCGTACAGACGGATGGCCAGAGACAAGGTTCTGGAAATCTCGCTGATGATATTGAAAGGCAGCATGATAAACGTGGGCTTGATGTATTCCTTCAGATAGCCGCCGATGCCCTGCTCGCCGATCCCGAACACCGGCACGGACAGGAATACACAGAGCGACAGAGCAACACTGGTGTTCAGGGAGCCGGTGGGGGAAATAAAACCCGGAACGATGGAGAGGATGTTGGATGCAAGGATAAAGATAAACAGCGTGCCCACGAAGGGAAGATACTTGGCCGGATCCTGCCGGCTGATCTGCCGGATCTGGCCGTTGATGGTTTCCACCAGAGCCTCCAGGATGTTCTGTCCCTTGGATATTTCGCCTTCCACTTTGATATTCCTTGTGACCAGATACGACACGACAGTCAGAAGGATCATAATGACCCACGTAAAGACCAGCGTTGCCGTGATGCGTACAAAGCCTGCTTCAAAATAAACGATTTCACTGGGATCGATGGTCATACAGCTCCTCCTTTTCTCTGTAGGTTCGGATTTCCTTTTACTTCGGCCGCTTGACGCTGAACGTCATGACGATGCGGACCAGGAGCATACCGGCCATGGCAAACAATACGCTCTGATATCCATCCTTCGAAACGTAAAACAACACGGCCAGCAAAGCCGTCATGCGAAAGAGCAGACTGGCTGTCATCAGAAGGCTTGGATGCTTTGCGTCCGCCAGCTTTTGAACCGTCCAATACAGGCCGCCGAAAAAAACAAGGCCCAGGCTGATCCCGATCAAAAATGCAGTCATTCTTCGTCCTCCTCTTCCTCTTCACTCTTTTCTCTGACCCAGCGCCAGGCATTGTAGGATCCCAGGATGACCCCGGCGAACAGCAGCGTGATCGTCCAGGAAAAGCTCTGGGGGAATCGCTTGTCCAGAAAGACGCCCAGGGCGATGCCCAAAACGGTGGGGATCGCGATGGACCATCCAACGATCCCGAAGAGTCCCAGGCCGAACATGATCTCGCTGCCTTCTTCCCGGGCTTTCATTTTTTTCGCGGAATCCTTTTTGATTTTTTCCAGAAGCTCTTCTTCTGCCGTCCGTTTCTTCTTGTCCAAGAAGATCACGCCCCTTATTTTTCCATCTCGATGAACTTGCGGATCGTTTCCGTTTCCAGCCGAACGAGTACTTCTCTGGCTTGCTTTTCCTTATCGTCCAATACCTTGAACGTCTCTTCCACCGTCCGGCTCAGTTCGCCCAGAGAATCCCCGGCGATGGCCCGCATCGTGGACAGGTACACCGTGTCTCCTTGCTTGACCGCTACGCCCCGGTCGATGGCATAATACAACTCCCTCCCCGCTGTGATCTGCAGGATGCCCGCCCGCAAGGTCCAGGTAGCGTCGATGTGGCGGGGAAGGATCTGAAACTCTCCCTCCGACCCGGGCGCCGTGATCTTCTGCACATCCTCGTCCAGGATGGTTTTATAGGGAAGGATAAACTTAAGCCTCATGCTTTGCGTCCCGCTTCTTCTTCCGCTCCACGGCCTCCTGGATATTGCCGATCATGTAGAGATCGTTCTCCTCGTATTCGGCAAACTCGTCGTTCAGGATCCGCTCGCAGCCCTCCAGAGCATCTTCCAGCTCCACCAACCGGCCTTCGCCGCCGGTGATCTCCACCGTTGTAAAAAAAGGCTGAGTCAAAAAGCGCTCCAGCTTCCTGGCCCGGTAGACCACGTTGCGGTTTTCCACGGAAAGTTCCTCGATGCCCAGCATGGCGATGATATCCTTCAGCTCCTCGTAGGTGGCCAGGGTCTTCTTGATCTCCCGGGCGATGTCGTAGTGCCGCTTGCCTACGACGGCCGCATTGAGCATTTTCGATGAAGAATTCAACGGATCGATCGCCGGATAGAGTCCCTGGCTGGCCCGCTGACGGGACAGCACCACCGACGCCGACAAGTGCGAGAACGTGTGGGTCGCGCTGGGGTCGGTAAAATCGTCCGCGGGCACATAGACCGCCTGGATCGACGTGATCGCGCCGGATTCGGTACTGGAGATCCGTTCCTCCAGTTCCGCCAGCTCGCTGGCAAGTGTCGGCTGATAGCCCACCCGCGAAGGCATTTTCCCCGTCAGCCCCGACACTTCGGATCCGGCCTGGATAAACCGGAACACGTTGTCGATCAAAAGCAGTACGTCCTTTTTCTCTTCGTCCCGAAAATACTCGGCCATGGTCAGGCTCGCGTGCCCCACCCGGAAACGGGCGCCCGGCGGCTCGTTCATCTGCGCAAAGATCAGTACCGCGTTTTCCAGCACTTTCGCTTCTTTCACTTCTCTGTAGAGCTCTTCGGCTTCCCGGGACCGCTCGCCGATCCCGCAGAAAACGCTGTAGCCCTCTGTTTTTTTCGCCGTGTTGTTGATCAGCTCGGTGATCAACACGGTTTTTCCCACACCGGCTCCGCCGAACAGACCGGCCTTTTCGCCCCGGGCCAGAGGTGTCAGCACGTCGATGGCCTTGATCCCGGTGAGAAAGATTTCGTTCCGCGTGCTTCGCTTGGAAAACGGCACCGGCTTCTGATGGATCGACCGGGTCTCCGCCCCGCTCACGTCTTCGCCGGCCAGCGTATTTCCGAAGACATCAAACATCTTGCCCAGCACCGCCGTGCCCACAGGCACCTGCAACGGCCCGCCGGTGTCCGTCACGATGTCCCCCCGGGACAGCCCGCCGGTGGCCGTGAGCGCGATCGAGCTGATCGTCTCATCGTCGATGTACGACGCGACTTCCATCACTACCCGGTCGCCCTCTCCCGTTACAAGTTTATTGTTTAAAGCCGGCAATTCCCGTTCAAAAACAACATCGATGATGCTTCCTCTGATGCTTTTGATATAGCCTTGATTTTTATCCATGGAACAAAATCCTCAATGCATTTTCCAATCTTTTGCTTTTCCACAATCGAACAATGCTTTTATTTGGCAAGTTTATTTCGCGATTCTAAAAATTTATTGAAATCTAATTCCATAATATAGCGATCATGACCTTGCCCGTATTCGTCTCTATTGTGTTGCTTGATTTCAAATCCGATTTTATCTTCATACAGTCGGATGGCAGGCGCATTTTCCACATCGACCGTAAGGCTCATTTTTAAGAAACCTTGCTCCACCAAATTTGCAATGATCACTTTTAAAAACTGCACACCTATGTTTTGCCCCCGGTGGTCTTCCGCAATTGCGTAATCGAACAGATACGCTTTTTCTAAATCTTCCCAGTCGCGCATTAAAATCGCAAGGCCGACGATTTGCTTTTTTGAAGCTTCTTTTAAAAGAAATACATTGCCATGTCTAATTTGCGGGACAAGGCCCCATTCATCCATACCCAATTCACCAAAAATATTGACACCGAAATTAACGACGCGATTTAGAAGCTTTAAATCATAGTCTTGCACAAGATAGACTTTAAGGTTTTCGAAATCGCTATCAAGGTTGCTGACGAATTTTTTGGGCAGTGCATTGATTTCTTCAAGATACATAATGGTCTCCAATCTT
>JAQUXD010000067.1:7227-8941 GCA_028692535.1 Eubacteriales bacterium
CGGCGGCCGGGAAGCCTGCAGGGCGCGCACGAAAGCGGTGGCGGCCGGGAAGCCTGTAGGGCGCGCACGAAAGCGGCGGCGGCTGGGAAGCCTGTAGGGCGCGCACGAAAGCGGCGGCGGCCGGGAAGCCTGCAGGGCGCGCACGAAAGCGGCGGCGGCCGGGAAAACAAACAACTCCTGTTACTATTCCGGTAGGGACAGGAGTTGTTTTCCTTCGGTTGTATAGTTGTGCGCACTATACAGTTATTCGGGCACGCGGTCAGCGCATTTTTTAGCGGTCGGAATTCGTCCAGCGTTCGATGAACCGGGCGGCGATCTTGCAGGCTTTGACGATCTCCTCGAATTCCACGGATTCGTCGTAGGCGTGGGCTTGCTTGATATCTCCGGGCCCGAAGTTGGCGCCCACGGCGCCGGGGTGATCCAGGAAGTAGCGCAGGTCACTGACGGCGGTGAAGGCTCTGGGGGCTTGATAGGAATCCAGTATGTCCCGGCTGCAGGCCTCGGCGATCTCAAAGAATCGGCCGCCGAGAGCGCTGGCCGAGGGTTCGAACTGCATAGTCTGGGCCCAGCGCAGCACCGGAGGGTGCGCCTGCAGCCACGGGTCGCTCTCCGTCACCTTTTTCACCACGTCCTCCACCCATCGGTGGACATCTTCCAGAGATTCCCCTGCGATGCAGCCTACCAAGCCCGACACGGTACACGCGGAAGGCACTCTGCTGGCAGATTCGCCGCCGTTGATCAGCGCGATGTTCACCGTATGAGCAACAGGGTATTCCTGCCACAGGGGGTGCATATACTGCCGGTCAAGGTCCTCCTGCAACTGCACCAGCGCCTCGATATAGCGCATCGCCTTGAGGATGGCGTTCTGCCCTTCGTAGGCCACGCCCGAATGGGTGGCAAGGCCTTCCACATCCAGATAGAACTGAGCCGCCCCCCGGGTGGCCGGGCAAAAGGCCAGTTTCGTGGGCTCGCCCACCAGAACCGCATCGGCCACATAGCCTTTTCGCACCAGGGCTTCCGTCCCTTTTCCCAAAATCTCCTCATCCGCAACGGACTGAAAGATGATGTCGCCGTTCAGCTTTGTCCCGGATTCGATGATCGCCTTTAAGGCAAACAAAAAAGTCGTCAAACAACCCCGGGCATCGATCACGCCCCGCCCGTACACCTTTCCGTCCTTCAGCGTACACGCCCGCGGCGGGTACTTCCACTTTGAAACGTCCCCCAGACCCACCACGTCGGCATGGGAATTCAACGCAAGAGAAGGTCCGTTTCCCTGTCCCTTCCGTAAACCCACCACGCTCCAGCGATCGGCATAATGCAGCGGATCCTCCGGGTCCGGATCCACAGGGAAATCCTTCGTCACCGAAAACCCAAGATCCGAAAGGAATTCAGCGATCAGATCCTGTGCATTTTGCCCCGCAACGGCATCACTGGACGGCAGCTCGCAAGCCACCAGGTTCCGAAGAAATTCCAGCATTTCCCCTCTGTTGTTTTCGATGAATCGATCAAAATCCGCCTGTGCCATTTCCCGTTCCTTTCCGTTCCCGTTCCTTTGGTGACCTTCTCACTCTGTCCTACAGCCATACCAGCATGATCAGAGGCGTGGCGACGCACACGACGATGAGCTCCAACGGAAGCCCCATTTTCCAGTAATCTCCGAATTGATACCCGCCGGGTCCCATGATCAAAGTATTGGATTGATGGCCGATCGGCG
>JAQUXD010000068.1 GCA_028692535.1 Eubacteriales bacterium
TTCTCTTCCGTCAATGAAGCAATGCGCAGCGCAGTGGTCCAATTATCGGATTATGCCATCGGACCCGAGGACTTGGATGCTTATAAGGAAGACTATGACAATTTTTCCTGGTTTGTCTGTTGCGCGCCGGCCGACGATCCTCAAATCGCAGTGGCCATCCTTCTTGTCCAAGGAGGTCAGGGAAGCTTCGGGGCGCCGGTAGCCAGAGAGATCCTTGCTAAATATTTCGCCTTGGACACACCATAAACGCTTTAATCTTCAAAGGATTAGTGGTAAAATACAACCAAACGCTCAGAAAGTAAGTACAGGTCATTATGGGAGAAGTAATCCTTCTTGCCTCCGGAAAAGGAGGCGTCGGAAAAACCACATTTACGGCAAATCTCGGAGCCACTCTGGCCCTTCGCGGAGCCAGAGTTGTTCTGATGGATCTGAATATGGGCCTTCGAAATCTGGACATCTATTTGGGGCTGGAGAACGAGGTATTGTTCGATGTGGAGGATGTGATCTCCGGTGTTTGCAATGTTCGCAAAGCATTGATCCGGGATCACCGTTTTCCGGAATTGTACCTGTTATCCGGAGCTCAATACAAAGAAGTGGTCGGGATCACGCCGGCCCATATCAAGGTATTGTTTCATAAGCTGAAAGAGAATTTTGACATCATTTTGGTCGACGGTCCTGTCGGTGTGGGCGACAATTTGAAAATGTCTGCTTCCGGGGTGGATCGGGCCATCGTCGTCGTTACACCGGATTACAGCGCACTGCGCAACGGCGATATGGTGGACCGTAAACTGCAGGACATGGGCATCGACAGCCGATGTTATGTGGTAAACATGGTGAAACCCGAGCTTTTCGGACGCAATGTAGTCCCGGACCTGGGGGAGATGGCGGATATTTTCCGTACTTCGATGGCTGGAATCGTACAGTATGACGAGAACGTGAACATCGCAAACAATCAGGGATACCCCGTTGTATGCAAGAGGGATACATACATTGCAAGAAATTTTGATATGATCGGAAAGAGGCTTTTCGGATAGGCTAAGGGGATGCTACGGCTTAGAGCAAAGGAGACCTGCGGTTTCTTTTGCTTTTAAAATGTGATGAGTTTGCTGCGGATGCTCACGTTCAGCACCAAGGCCAGCGCTGTCATATTCGTGAGCAGAGAACTGCCGCCATAGCTGACGAAGGGAAGGGTGATCCCCGTGACGGGCATGATGCCCATATTCATGCCGATGTTTTCGAAAACCTGGAAAAAAAACATGGCAAAGATTCCGTAAACGATGTATTCTCCGTAATCATCCTCGGCAGCTTCACCGATTTTCAGAAGCTTAAAGAGAAAAACGGCAAAGATTAACAAAAGCATACCTCCGCCAAGAAAGCCAAGTTCTTCTCCGATCACCGCGAAGATGAAGTCGGATTCCTGCACCGGCAGCCAGTCCAGACCCTTCTGCGTGCCCAGGAAAAGACCTTTTCCGGAAAGTCCGCCGGAGCCGATCGCCATTTTCGCCTGCCAGACCTGGTAATTGCCGGCCATAGATGTATCATTCGGGTGAAAAAAAGCGAGGATACGCTGCTGCTGGTGAGGCTGAAGGATCATGTAGACCATCGGAGAAGAGATCGTTGCCGTCAACGCGATCAATCCCAAGGCTCGATAAGCTGCTCCGGCAACGATGAGCATGACTCCTGCGATAAAGCAGTAGACCAGCGCATTGCCCAAATCGTTTTGCAATACCACGATGCCGATCACGGGTACTGTGTAGAGGAGCGCTTTCAGAATGCCTTTCAGATCCTGGAGTTCTTTACGGTTTCGACTCAGATTAGCGGCGAACAACAGGATGAAAAGCACTTTGCCCAACTCTGCCGGCTGCAGATTGACGCTCCCCAGATCCAGCCAGCCGCGAGTTCCGTACTGCGTGCTGCCCAAAGGCGTATAGACGCTGAGCAGAAAAAAAATCGTCAGCGGATAGAGGATTTTTTCAAAACCGGAAATTTTTTTGTAATCGAAAAGAAGCGACAAAATAAGAACGCCAATACCCAGCGCGAAGGCGAATAGTTGTTTCAACATATTCCGGTCAAAGACAAAACTTCCCTCGTAGGCGGTGGACCCGATCATTATAAAGCCGACCATCACCAGGACCACCGGCCACAGGAGCAGGAACGGATCCATGTTTTTCAAGAGATTCTTAAGGTTTCGCAATAGAGGGAGCCTCCGGTTCAATCAGGAGAAACGAGGGGTTCAAGTGGGGTTATTCTTGACAGAAATACGCAGTTCATTATAATATAGATAGATTTGTTATATCAATAGATTTTCTGTAATGGAAAAGATTTCACATAGAAATTTTACCGCATAGAAGATTGCACCGCCTGTTTTCAGGCTTACAAAAACCACAGAGGAGGTGTGTTACAATAGAAGGACTGGGAATCGTTGTCAGTATCGTTGCTCTGATCGTCGGAATGCTCGTCGGATATCTGATCCGAAAGAACAATGCAGAGAAGACCATCGGCAGTGCCGAAACCATGGCCAAAAACTTGATCCTGGACGCGGAAAACCGTTCAGAAACCATTAAAAAAGAGATCGTTATAGAAGCGAAAGAGGAAGCGCACAGAATCAGGACCGAAGCGGAAAAAGATGTGCGTGAGCGGAGAGCGGAGATCCAGAAGCAGGAACGCCGTCTATTTCAAAAAGAAGAAACAGTGGACCGGAAGCTGGAAGCGCTGGAGCAAAAGGAAGAAAGTATCGCGAAAAAGCAGCAGACGCTGGCGGATAAAGAAAAAGAGATCGACACATTTATAGAAAGACAGATCCAGGAACTGGAGCGGATATCAGGTTGTACCGCCGACGAGGCCAAGCAACTTCTGCTCTCCAGCATCGAAAAGGAAGTGCGCCACGAAGCCTCGGTCATGATACGGGACATCGAGAGCAAAGCCAAAGAAGAAGGCGATAAAAAAGCAAAAGAGATCATTACGGGAGCAATCCAAAGATGCGCTGCCGATCATGTGGCGGAGACCACGGTGTCTGTGGTTCCCTTGCCCAACGACGAGATGAAAGGCCGGATTATCGGTCGTGAAGGGCGCAATATACGCGCCATCGAAACGGCCACAGGAGTCGATCTGATCATCGATGACACACCGGAAGCCGTGATTCTGTCGGGATTTGATCCGGTTAGACGTGAAATTGCACGGATCGCTCTTGAAAAGCTTATCGTGGACGGACGCATCCATCCTGCCCGGATCGAAGAGATGGTGGAGAAGGCCGAAAAAGAGGTCAATGCCATCATCAAGGAAGAAGGCGAAGCCGCCACGTTCGAGCTGGGCATTCACAACCTTCATCCTGAGCTTGTCAGGCTCCTGGGACGACTGAAGTATCGTACCAGCTACGGACAAAATGTATTAAAGCATTCCATCGAAGTGGCGCATCTTGCCGGGTTGATGGCCGGAGAACTGGGCATGGACGTGAAACTGGCCCAGAGAGCCGGATTGCTCCACGACATCGGCAAAGCCATGGACCACGAAGTACAGGGAACCCATGTGGACATCGGAATCGATGTGCTGCGCAAGTACAAGGAACCCGAAGCTGTGATCGATGGAATGGCTTCCCACCACGGAGATTACGAGCCCAAGAGCGCTGAGGCTGTGCTGATCGCGGCGGCAGATGCCTTGTCGGCAGCCAGACCCGGTGCAAGACGGGAGACGCTGGACACCTATATCAAGCGTCTGCAGAAATTGGAGGACATTGCAAATACAACGCCGGGTGTCGACAGGTCGTTTGCGATCCAGGCCGGGCGGGAAATTCGAATCATCGCCAGACCCGAAGATGTCAAGGACGATGCCATGACCTTGCTGGCCAGAGAAATCTCTCAGAAGATCGAAAGCGAGCTGGAGTATCCGGGACAGATCAAGGTGAATGTCATCCGGGAAACAAGAGCCGTGGATTTTGCACGATAATCGTTACATTAATACGTAAAGCGAGGCCCGCAGCATCGGTTGCGGGCTTCGTTCATCAGAGGACAACATGTTTGTATATTTGGACAACAGTTCAACAACGAAGCCGTACCCCTCTGTGGTTCGTGCCGTCACCCGGGCTATGGAAGCGGATTTTGGCAACCCGTCGTCTCTTCACCGGATGGGATTGGAAGCAGAGCAGCTGATTAAAGAAGCGCGGAGCATCCTTGCCCGTTCACTTGGGGCTTCGCCCAAAGAGATTTTTTTTACATCCGGAGGAACGGAAAGTGACAACACGGCGCTTTTCGGCGTCTGGGAGAGTCGAAAGCGACAGGGGAAGAGGATCCTTACCGGCAGCGTGGAACACCCTGCCGTTTTGCGCGCTTGCGAAAAGTTGGAAAAGATGGGAGCGGAAGTGATCTATCTTCCCGTTACGACGCAGGGTATTCTGGATATGGAAGCCTTTCAGGAAGCACTGAACGAAGACACGATCCTCGTAAGCCTGATGCATGTGAACAATGAAACAGGCGCGGTAATGCCCATCGGCGAAGTCATGCGGATTCTGAAGCAACGGAGAATCCCGGCGGTATTTCACACCGATGCGGTGCAGTCCTACGGGAAGCTGGATCTGGATGTCCGCTCCTGCCCTGTTGATATGATCAGCCTTTCCGGCCATAAAATTCACGGGCCCAAAGGCATCGGCGCGCTCTACGTCAGAGATGGCCTTGTGTCTCAGCCCTTTCTGTACGGAGGCGGGCAGGAAAGCGGTTTTCGATCCGGAACGGAAAATGTGCCCGGAATCGCCGGCTTTGCACAAGCTGTCCGGGAGCAGTGGTCGGAGCCGGAAACCCGCATAGCTCGCATAACCCAGGTCAAAGACTATTTGCTCAAGCAACTGACAGAAACAATAACAGACCTGTCGTTCCACACGCCTGCCGACAGCGCTCCTTCCGTACTGAACATCGGATTTGTCGGTTGCAAGGGAGAAGTCCTGCTGCATATGTTGGAGCAATCAGACATTTTCGTATCCACGGGTTCGGCTTGTTCCTCCAAAAAAAGCGGAAGCCACGTGCTGGCGGCGATGGGCTTGAGCAAGTCTCAAATAGAAGGCGCCATACGATTCAGCTTTTCAGAAGACAATGACATCAATCAGATGGATTACGTCGTAGAAGTGATCAGAAAGGCCGTAACCAGTCAAAGACGGCTCAGGAAGGCGTTCGCAAAGGAATAGATATGATAAAAGATCCAGAAAAAGTATATATTGTTCGCTGTGGAGAAACCGCGCTAAAAGGACAAAATAAACCTTATTTCGAGCGTATGCTGCTGCAGCGTATCCGGAGAGTGCTGAAGGATTTCGGCGGTTGTCAGGCCGAACGGCTCGACGGGCTGATCTTTGTGCGCGCCCCCGAGACCGTCAGCCGGGAAGACCTGCTGCGCCGGGTGGGGCACGTATTCGGAGTGGATTCCGTCAGTCCTGCCTGGGAATTGAATATTCAAGACTTGACGGACCAAGAGGCATTGGATCAGGTTGGTCTGGCTGCCGTGGCGTGGATGAAGGCCGTGGCGGAATCCGGATCGGCAAAGACCTTTAAGGTGGAGGCCAAAAGAGCGGATAAACGCTTTTCGATCCAGTCTCCTCAGATCGCCAGTATCATCGGTGGGAAAATCTTGCGCGGCTGCAAGGTGCTCACTGTGGATGTCCATCATCCGGACTGTGCTCTGCATACGGATTTTCGGAGAGGCTTCGCCTACATTTACGATGAAGTTATATCCGGTTACGGTGGATTGCCTCTTGGCACCAACGGAAAAGGCCTGGTCCTTCTTTCCGGCGGCATTGATTCGCCTGTGGCTGCGTTCTTGATGGCGCATCGGGGAATGCTCATCGAAGCGGTACATTTTCATTCCTTCCCATACACTTCCCAGCGCGCCTGGGAAAAAGTGAAGGATCTGGGCGGGATCCTGACTGTTTACTGTGAACGCATTCGTATTCATAGCATCAATCTGCTTCCGGTCCAAGAGCAGATTGCCGAGAAATGCCCTCCTGAGCAGATGACGCTTCTGGTTCGTCGATATATGATGAAGATCGCCCGAATCATCGCTGAGCAAACGGAATGCAATATGCTGATTACCGGAGAAAATCTGGGGCAGGTAGCCAGCCAGACCGCAGAAGCTATTGTTGTGACGGATCACGCCGCCGGGATGCCGGTGATGAGACCGCTTATTGCAATGGACAAAGTGGACATTATGGACACGGCTCGTCAGATTGGGACTTACGAAACCTCCATTCTGCCCTACGAGGATTGCTGCACGGTGTTCTTGCCCAAGCATCCGACCACACGCCCCAGGCTTCAGGATATTCTGGCTTCGGAAGCCTTACTGGACGAAACTGAACTGATTCGCCTGGCGTTGGCGTCAGAAGAGATCGTTACACTGCAACCCCGCGACGAGTTGTAATTAACCCTTGCAAAAGGATTCAAAAGGTGGTTTAATGATAATCGTGCGGCGTTTGTCATTTATTTATCAAACTACCGCCATGCTTCCAGGGTCACAATAAGGGCATTTCTATGTCCTATGGTATATAACAAGGAGGATAAACATGAACTTTCAACTGACGAAAGAGCAAGAGTTTGTACGGAAGATGGTGCGGGAATTTGCCGAAGCCGAAGTAGAACCCATTGCTGCCGACATCGACAAGGAACACAGATTTCCTGTCGAAAATGTGGCGAAAATGGGAAAGCTCGGCCTGATGGGCGTGCCTTTCCCCAAGGAATGGGGCGGCGCCGGGAGTGATCACATTTCCTATGCGATCACGGTGGAAGAGCTCTCCAGAGTCTGTGCTACCACAGGCGTCATCTGTTCTGCGCACACCTCGCTTTGCGTATGGCCCATCTGGACCTACGGCACCGACGAGCAGAAAAAGAAGTACCTTCCCGGTCTTTGCACAGGCAAAAAACTCGGCGCTTTCGGACTCACGGAACCCAATGCGGGAAGCGACGCAAGCGCGACTCAGACCAAGGCCGTCGACATGGGCGACCACTGGCTTCTGAACGGAGCAAAAGTCTTTATCACCAACGGCGGCTATGCAGATGTTTTTGTAGTTACTGCAATGACTGATAAATCTGCCGGAACGAGAGGAATATCCGCATTTATCGTGGAAAAAGACTACGAGGGCTTTTCCATCGGAAAGACCGAAGATAAGATGGGAATCTGTGGATCTTCCACAACGGAGCTGATCTTCAAAGATTGTGTCGTACCCAAAGAGAATCTGTTGGGGAATTTAGGCCAAGGCTTCAAGATCGCTCTTTCTACGCTGGATGGCGGCCGGATCGGTATCGCCTCCCAGGCTCTTGGAATCGCTCAGGGCGCTTTCGATGTGACAGTAGAATATATGAAGTCCAGAAAACAGTTCGGGAAGCCGTTGTCGAGAATGCAGGCGCTGCAGTTCGATATGGCGGAAATGAAAACCAGGATCGAGGCGGCCAGGCTGTTGATCTACAGAGCGGCCAACATGAAGGACAAACACCTTCCTTATGGTCAGGAATCTGCCATGGCGAAATATTTTGCAGCCGAAACGGCTATGTATGTCACCACCAAAGCGGTCCAGCTCCACGGCGGCTACGGCTATATGAGAGATTATCCGCTTGAACGTATGATGAGAGATGCGAAGATCACGGAGATATACGAAGGGACCACCGAAGTCCAGAAGATCGTTATCGCTGCTTCCATATTTAAATAGGCAGAGGGAGGAAGAAACATGAGAATCATTGTTTGTGCCAAGCAAGTTCCGGATACCAGCGAAGTCAAGATTGATCCGGTCAAAAAGACGATCATTCGCGAAGGTGTACCCAGTATTCTGAACCCGGACGATGCGAATGCGCTGGAAGAAGCGCTCAAAATAAAAGATCAATATCCCGATACGAAAATTTCTGTTGTAACCATGGGACCGCCCCAGGCGAAGGACATGCTCATCGAATGCATTGCCATGGGCGCGGATGAAGGCGTTTTGCTTTCCGACCGGGCTGTAGGCGGTTCGGACACATGGTCCACTTCGAATGCGCTGGCTGCGACCATCCGCAAAATGGGTCCTTATGATCTGATCTTTGCCGGACGGCAGGCCATCGACGGCGATACGGCTCAGGTAGGGCCCCAAATCGCAGAAAAGCTGGGCTTGCCCCAAGTGACCTATGTGATGGATTTTTCCATCGATCCCAATCAGAAGGACATTACAGTAAAGAGGCAGCTGGAAGACGGTTACGAAGAGATCCGTATCCAGGCGCCCTGCATGCTCACTGCGATCAAAGAGCTCAACACACCGCGCTACATGACCGTGAACGGCATCGTCCACGCTTGTTCTCCGGACGCAGACATCAAAGTCTGGAACGCCAAGGATGTGGAAGTGGATCTGGCAACGGTAGGCTTGGATGCTTCTCCCACCAATGTGTATCGCTCTTTTACTCCTGCGCCCAAGCCCCCGGGCATCAAGCTGGAAGCAGACGGAGAAAAAGAACTTGCTAAATTACTGCTTCTCAAGCTGAAGGAAACGCATGCGATCTAACGCGCAAAAGGAGGAATTAAAATGGCTGTAAAAGTAATAAAAGATCTTTGTAAAGGCTGCACCCTCTGCGTCAAAGCTTGCCCGTTCGAAGCGATCGACATGGTGGAAAAGAAAGCCGTTATCAACGAAAAATGTAC
>JAQUXD010000069.1 GCA_028692535.1 Eubacteriales bacterium
TCAATGGTTTGACCTTCTTCCAGACCCCGGATGACCACCACATCGGATCCGGATCCCCGGATCACATCCACCTGCTTGCGCTGATAGGCGGCGCCGCTCTGCAGCAAAACGTATTCCTGTCCATCCGACTCAATGATGTAAGCGGCAGGAACGACAACGGCATCTCGAACCTGCAGTAAAATGATGTCGATGTTCACCGAAAGTCCGGAGGCTTGATACGGAAAATCTTCAGGAATGGAGATCATCACCTCGAAGGTCCCCGTGCCCGGATTGATCGCAGGAGTGATGCGCGCGATCCGGCCGGTCATTGCACCCATGCGCCCGTCTCCCACAGAAATCGTCACTTCTTTTTCTTTGTCGATATACGGAAAATACTTCTCGTCCAATTCCGTAGTCACATAATATCCGCCTTGCTTGCCGATACGCCCCAACACCTTTCCGGGCTCAACCCGGTCCCGGGGATTGACATAGGACTGGAGCAAAATGGCATCCCACGGAGCTGCGATCTCGTATTTGCCGGCTTTGCCTTCTGCCTTTTCGTACTGCGCCTTTGCCGCATCCAGATCCGCCTGGGCGGAAAGGCGCTGAGAGCCGCCTGCGCTCATGGACGAGGCCCGCAAACTGGCCGCGCTCCACTGCGCGTAAGCTGAGTCCATCTGAACCTGCTTCAAACTAAGGTCATTTTGAGATATGGCGCCCTCGCCGTACAACGTCTGCGCATCCCGATATTCCTTCGCGGCCTGCTCCTTAAGAGAACTCCGGTAGCTCAGCTCCGCGACTGCTGCGGGGTAATCCACAGAAATCAGCTGATCGTAGTTTGCCCGGGCATTTTCGTATGCCGCCAGGGCGCTGTCCAGATCCAACTGATTGTCCGGACTCCCGATGGAGAGCAGGATCGCGCCGGCGGTGACCGCATCGCCGGCCTGGGCGTAAAACGCCTCCACCGTTCCGGACACTTCCGCAACGAGATCCGTTTCCTCTTCCAACTTCAAGACGCCGGAAGCGACGACCGTTTCCGAATAATCCCGGGCGGTCACCCGAAGCTGCATTTTTTCACCCGGATCCTTCCCCCATACAAAAATGACCGCGACCACCATCAAAATGATCCCGGCGGCGAACATATATTTTCTCTTCTTCGTTTTCAGCACTGCAGCCCGGATCCCCGCCGTACGACGCGCCCATTCTTCCCTGGTCAGTGAAAGCAGTTTTTTCATGAGTTCCTCCGATTTGAAAGCAGCCGTTTTTGTACATTATCATCATTCCTGTCGCCATTCTGAACCTTAGCGCCATTATACCTTATCCTCCATTGAAAAGTGAATCGGTTTCTTGTCGGAAAATTATAGTTGAACGGTAATTTACCAACCCTGTGAGCGAACGTAAAAAAATGGTATTTCTTGAACTGCCCGCAAATCATGATATAATATGAGTCATCAATATCCGGGAAGCACATTTTCGTTCCCGGAGGCAATCAAACGGAGGAATATTCATATGAGAAAAATCATTGCATCCACGCTTGTTCTCCTTCTGATCCTGAGCAGCTTTGCGGGCTGCGGCGGTGGCGGAGACAGCACAGAAAACATTATCAAGGTCGGCGTTTTCGAACCGGTCACCGGCGAAAACGGGGGTGGCGGCTTCCAGGAAGTCCTGGGCATCCGCTATGCAAATACCGTCTATCCCACCGTTGAGATCGGCGGCGAAACATACACCGTTCAGTTGGTGGAAGTCGACAACAAATCCGATAAAACCGAAGCTGTCACGGCTGCCCAAAGATTGATCAGCGAAGGTGTTTCCGCAGTGATCGGATCCTACGGCTCCGGAGTATCCATCGCAGCCGGCGCCATTTTTGCCGAAGCCCAGGTACCGGCAGTCGGAGCTTCCTGCACCAATCCCCAGGTGACCGCCGGAAACGATTACTATTTCCGCGTCTGCTTCCTGGATCCGTTCCAGGGCACCGTCATGGCCAACTATGCCTTCCAAAACGGCGCCCAGACCGCTGCGGTCATCACGCAGCTGGGTGACGACTATTCGTCAGGACTCGGCTCCTATTTCGTGCAGGCGTTCAACGAACTGGCCGGAGAAGGCGCTGTGGTTTCCGAACAGCAGTTCCAGACCAATCAAACCGACTTCAAAGCGCTCCTGACAAATATCAAGGCGGAAAATCCTGACGTGATCTTTGCACCCTCGTCCATCACCACGGCGCCGCTGATCATCAAGCAGGCCAGAGAACTGGGCATCACCTGCCCCATCATGGGCGGCGACACCTGGGAAAATGCCACCATCATCGAAAATGCCGGCGCGGATGCGGAAGGCATCGTTCTGTCGACATTCTTTGACGAAGCAGAACCGGCAACGGACGAAGCAGCTTCCTTTATCTCCGGATTCAAAGCTTATCTGGTGGAAAACAACCAGGATGAGATCATTCCCGCCGTTGCAGCGTTGGGCTACGATGCCTATCTCACGGTGCTGGAAGCGATCCGTCAGGCGGATTCCGCTGACAGCGTCGCCATTCGGGACGCCCTTCCCGGCATTTCCATCGAAGGTGTCACAGGCGCCATTTCCTTCGACGCCAACGGAGATGCCAACAAAGATATGGCTTTCATCAAAACCGTTCAAGACGGACAGTTCAAATTCCTGATGAACGTATCCGTCGAATAATCCGACTCTTTACGCATGTGGGCGGGAGGTCACAGCTCCCGCCCCTTTCTTGCGGCTATAAACCCAAACGCAACAAAGGAGTTTCTTCATGAGCGGTATCACTCTACTGCAGCACGGGCTGACCGGGATATCTCTGGGCGGCGCTTATGCGCTGATCGCCATCGGGTACACCATGGTGTACGGAATCCTGCGTCTGATCAATTTTGCCCACGGCGATATTTTTATGATGGCGGGCTATTTTATGATCTTTGCCGTGGCCTCGATGCCTTGGTATCTGGCCATCCCTCTGGTCATGTTCCTGACGGTCCTGCTGGGCGTGACCATCGAGCGCGTCGCTTATAAACCTCTGCGCAGCGCGCCCAGAATGTCCATCATGATCTCCGCCATCGGCGTATCCTATCTGCTGCAGAACCTGGCCACCTATCTCTTCACAGCATTGCCCCGGGGCTATCCGGAAATACCGTTTCTCAAGAAAAGTTTTCACGTGGGAGAACTGTCGGCTTCTCTGGTCACCCTCATTACCCCCTTTTTGACCATTTTGTTGACATTTTTGCTGATGTCGCTGATCAACCATACCAAACTGGGCATGGCCATGCGGGCGGTTTCCAAAGACTACGAAACTTCTCAGCTAATGGGGATCAAGATCAACAGAGTGATCAGCGCCACCTTTGCCATCGGTTCGCTTCTGGCCTTTGTCGGTTCCGTCCTATACTTCACGGACCGCATGACGGTTTTCCCCTTCAGCGGCACGCTTCCGGGACTGAAATGCTTTGTTGCGGCCGTGCTGGGCGGCATCGGAAGCATTCCCGGTGCCGTGATCGGCGGCTTTATTCTGGGCATCGGAGAGACCGCTCTGGTCGCCTTGGGCTATTCGACATTCAGCGACGCGTTCACCTTCGCCATTCTCATCGTGATGCTTCTGTTCCGGCCTACGGGACTCTTCGGAGAGAAAGTGACGGATAAAGTATGAAGACTCTGGACAGAAAAGCAAATTACATCCTGTCGGCGATCCTCGCGGGCATTGCCATCCTGGTTCTGTTTTATATGGACAGCAACCGTGCAACGTACAGTTATCCGCTGGCGATCCTCCAGCGCAGCGCGATCTATGCGGTCGTCGCAGTCGCCATGAACCTGCTGACCGGTTTTACCGGCCTGTTCTCCCTGGGACAAGCCGGATTTATGGCCATCGGCGCATACACTGTCGCCATCCTCACCATCCCCGTAGAGCTGCGGCCTGACGTCTATTATATCAACGGGATCGCAGAGCCTCTCGCTCAGGCTTCCGCTCCGCTTTGGGCGGCGTTGGTCCTGGGAGGCTTGCTGGCTGCATTTATGGGCTTTCTGATCGGCTATCCCGTTCTGCGCCTTAAAAGCGATTACCTGGCCATTGCGACTCTGGGCTTTTCAGAGATCATCCGGGCCTTTATCGCCGCGCCCCTGCTCGACCGGGTCACCAACGGTTCCTACGGGCTCAAAAGCATCCCGGGCTTCTCGTCCACGCTCATCTCCTTTTTCGTCGCAGCCCTTTGCATCTTTCTGATGGTTCTGGTGATTCGATCTTCTTACGGTCGCGCATTCAAGGCCATCCGGGAAGACGAGGTCGCTGCGGAATCCATGGGCATCAATCTGTTCAAGCATAAACAGATGGCCTTTGTCATCAGTTGCTTTTTTACCGGGATCAGCGGAGGCATGCTGGCGGTCTTTATGCGCTCCATCGACTCCAAGACTTTTCAGATCGGTCTTACATACGACATCCTTCTGATCGTCGTTTTGGGCGGGATCGGCAGCATCACCGGCAGCATATTGGGATCCTTTCTGATGACTGCCGGCCGGGAGTGGCTTCGCTTTTTCGATGACCCGCTGGTGATCGGCGGATTCAATGTGCCGCTGTTCCGAAGCGGCTTCCGCATGGTCATTTTCTCGCTGATTCTCATGACCGTCGTGCTCTATTACCGCAAAGGACTTCTGGGCAATCGCGAATTTTCATGGAATGGCATCTATGCCTTCCTCCAGCGCCTGAGCCAAAGACTCAAAAGGCAGAAGGTCTCCAAGGAGGTGGGAAAAGATGACTGAGACAGTATTGAAACTGAACGATATTACCATGCAATTTGGGGGCGTGGTGGCAGTCAACGGTTTTTCCATGGAAGTCAACCGAGGCGAAATCGTCGCGATCATCGGACCTAACGGCGCCGGAAAAACCACTGCATTCAACGTGATCACAGGCGTGTACGCGCCAACCAACGGCTCTGTGGAGCTCCACGGAGAAACGATCATCAGCAACTATCCGCAGGGGAAGATGCGCAAATTGTATGCGGGGGAGAACAACGGAGTTTATGAACAACTCATCCGCAAGACCCCTGATAAAATAACAAAGCTGGGCATCGCGCGGACATTCCAGAATATTCGTCTCTTCAAGAACCTTACGGTTTTTGAAAACGTGCTGATCGCCAAGCATATGAACATCCAGTCCAACCTGCTCTCCGCGGCCTTTATGCTGAACCGGAAGGAAGAGCAAAAAATGCGACGGGAAACCGACGAGCTTCTGAACATCCTGGATCTGTCCGACGTGCGAAATGAGATTTCAAGTTCTCTCCCGTACGGGAAGCAGCGGCGTCTGGAGATCGCCAGAGCATTGGCTACCGAACCCAGCCTTTTGCTGTTGGACGAACCGGCAGCAGGGATGAATCCACAAGAAACCAATGAATTGACTCGCTTTATCCATCGACTCAAAGACGATTTCCATCTGACTGTCCTGATGATCGAACATCACATGAACCTGGTCATGGAAATCTCCGATCGGATCTACGTACTGGATTTTGGAAAACTGATCGCATCAGGAACTCCGGAGGACGTCCAAAACGATCAGCGGGTGATCGACGCGTATTTGGGGGTGACTGAAGATGAACAATGACCGTTGCCTGACATTGACCGATCTGCAAGTGGATTATGGCGGGATCCATGCCGTCAAGGGGATCTCCATCGAAGTGCCCCGAGGGAAGATCGTCACATTGATCGGCTCCAACGGAGCCGGCAAAAGCACCACTCTGCGGACCATTGCCGGTGTTGTGAAAGCCAGCGCAGGTTCCATCGAGTTCGAAGGGACCCAGCTGATCGGGAAAAACCCCGACGACATCGTTTCCATGGGCATTACGCTGGTCCCGGAAGGACGACGGGTCTTTGCCAACCTCACTGTTTTGGAAAACCTCAAGATCGGGGCTTATATCCACAGCCACAAGCTGGACGACGACTTGGAGCGGATCTACGGACTCTTCCCCAGGCTGAAAGAGCGAGACTGGCAGCTGGCAGGAACACTGTCCGGCGGAGAACAGCAGATGCTGGCGGTGGGAAGAGCCCTGATGAGCCGGCCCAAACTCTTGATGATGGACGAACCCTCCCTGGGATTGGCGCCTTTGATCGTCAAAGACATTTTCGACATCATTCGCACGATCAACAAAGAAGGTATCACGGTCTTGCTCATCGAACAAAACGCCAACCACGCTTTAAAGATCGCCGACTGGGCCTACGTAATGGAAACAGGCACGATCACAATGCAGGGTTCCGGAGAAGAATTGCTGGCCAAAGACAGCATCAAAGAAGCTTACCTGGGGAAAAAGAAACAATAGTACTGCAAATGCAAAGCCGTCGCCGGTGTTCCGGCAACGGCTTTTTTAATAAACACACCCTGCATACGGAGGACTATCCCCTCTTTAAAAATGCAGTACAACAATGCATGGCGCCCCAGCCCTTCAGCACCTCCGAAAAATCTACGGGAATGACTTTGATGCCGTTCTTCTCGAGTACCTCTCTGGATTTGGGATTGTTGTCGCATTGAACGACCGTGCCCGACTCAATGGCCACAAAATTCACGGCGGCACCCAGCTTGGATTCTTCCATGGAGGGACACTCAAGAATCCTAAAGCCCGTTTTCTTCAGAAAATCCACGATATCGTAAGGAACTTGCGGCGCATAGATCATCGCCGTGTCTTCGCTGGCGAAATTCAGCAAGCCGTCGATATGTGCATGTCCGTAAGGGATCGTCATATGCAAGATGTTCTCCACACCCATCCGCTTCATTTCGAACATCATTTGCTCCACGCCGGCCCGATTGGCTCTGGCTCCGGAGGACAGGATCACATTTTTGCGATCGATCCACATGGCATTGGCTCCTTCAAAAATTCCTGCACCGGAAATGGTTCGAACGATGGGCACGCCCAGTCCGGCCAAAGCTTTTGCGGTCCAGCGCTCTTCACCTCTGCGTTCTGACATAGCCAATCGCGTGACGATGGCTCCTTCCGGCGTCATAAAGACCTGATCCCGCATAAAGATCGCATTGGGCTTGTCTTGGCGCTGCTCCTCCACATAGTAGACCCGAACACCATGATCTTTATAGATTTGCGCAAGCGCATCGTGCTGGGCACGGAAAAGCTCGGGATCGACGGGTGCCATAAAACGCGCTGCTTTCCAGTCGAAATTTTCGATCTCTTTTCCCGGTCGTCTCAGCAAAACGGCTTTCAGCGTTTCGTACTCGGAACTGCAACCCCAATCTCCCCAACAGGAAAGCATATCCTCTTCAATAGTCGTTTCCATTGGAAACCACCGCTCTCCGGCAACGTAATCGAACATCTGATTGTTTTCCACTTGTTCCACGCTCCTTTCATGCAAGAAATACTTAAGGAAAAAGTATCATAGCAAATCCAATAAGGCAAGCGCAGGGATGCGTCTTGATTTTTAAAAAAAATTCTCGTGCCCCACTTGACACAGATAGAGGCGTGTGATAAATAATAATTAGCACTCACCTAATGCGAGTGCTAACAAAATATGCACCACCACAAGAAAGGAGTTGTTGATCATGACAGGATTGATCCCGTTTAACAGAGGAAGAAGAGAGTTGACGCCTCAAACAAGTTCCGACAGCTTTTACAACATGCTTGATGACTTTTTTTCGAGCGACTGGCCCTTTAGGCGCAATCTTTCGTACGACACATTCAAGGTGGATGTGATGGACGAAGAGAAAAGTTATGTTGTGGAAGCCGAGCTTCCCGGCGTGGACAAGAAGGATATCAACGTACAACTGAACGAGGGAAAGCTTCAAATTTCGGTTTCAAGGGAAGAAGCCAAAGAAGAAACCGACAAGCGGTATATTCACCGGGAACGCCGCTACACTTCCATGAGCCGCTCGGTCTATCTGGAAGATGCCCAGGCCGAAAATATTTCAGCTAAACTGGAAAACGGTGTACTTCGGATCGTGGTACCCAAAGAGGAAAAAACTCTTCACTCCATCGTCGTAGATGTAGAATAACACAAAAAAAGAGCAGTACCGGAAAAACCGGTGCTGTTCTTTTTTAATTTCTTACTCCGCCAGGGCGTGGTTCAGCTTTACAACGAAATCCTGCACGTTCGTTACGATGGACGTCACTTCCAAACTGCCTCTGTCCCGAAGCTTGTTCACCACAAATTCCGACATGTCCACGGTATAGATGAACACCGGACGTATTTCTCCGTTCCGTTTTTGATAGACCGGCGTCATATTGCCCGTAGCAATGGTATGAAGCTGTGTGGCCAGCGCGATGACTGTCGTGGCCTTTCTCGTGTGCGTTCGCATTTCCTCCTGAGCCTGATAGACATCGGACAACACGCCGGGCAGGGGTCCGTCATCCCGGATGGAGCCGGCCAGAACCATGGGAACGCCATGCTGAAGACAGGCATGAACGATGCCGTCTTTTACTCCCTCATTCTCCGCAAATTGTTCCAAGCTGCCGGCCAGACGTGCCTTATTGATCACATCCAGGTGATTGTAATGGCCGTTTTCCACGGAGCATTGATCGTAGATATCCTGTCCGAGAGCCGTTCCGCACACAGCGGCCTCCAGGTCGTGAGTCGCCACGGCATTGCCCCCCAGCAGCGCATCGGCATACCCTTTGCCGATCAGTTCGGAAAGAGCCTTTCGCGCATAATA
>JAQUXD010000070.1 GCA_028692535.1 Eubacteriales bacterium
ATCACACGGCGGACCAGACCTTTGGGAATACCCGCATTGATCCCGTACATGGACATATGATCTCCGTTATAAGTGCACCAGCCCAAGGCCATTTCAGATAAGTCTCCGGTCCCTACCACAAGACCGCCGGTCTGGTTGGCCAAGTCCATCAGAATCTGTGTCCGCTCTCTGGCCTGGGCGTTCTCGTAGGTCACGTCTGTTTGGGCAGGATCGTGGCCGATATCCTTGAAATGCTGCAGAACCGATTCGACGATGGGGATCTGCCGGACTCGGCAGCCCAACTGCTCCGTCAATCGATCTGCGTTGTCCTTCGTCCGGTCCGTGGTGCCAAATCCGGGCATCATAACGGCCAGAACATCGGAAGGCGGTTGCTCGTTCATTTCCATAGCTTTCGCCGCCACAAGCAACGCCAGCGTAGAGTCCGAGCCGCCGGATACGCCGATCACAGCCGTGGAGGCATGGGCTCTTTGAAGCCGTTCGGCCAGCGCAGTCGCTTGAATGGCAAAAATCTCCCGGCAATAGGCGTCGGCCTGATCGGGCTGCTCCGGCACAAAAGGTGTTCGCGAAGGCGACGCAAGAAGAGTATCGGTTTGGGCAAGGCAGCGAAGTGATTCCAGCAGAACGGTTTTGCAGGCAGGCGGCGCGTTGCAGAGGTCTGCTCCCGGATCAAAGTTTTGTTCGTGGATGCGGCCCATGCGGATCGTTTCGTAATCGATGTCGGACAGCAGGCAGGTGGAGTTCCGGTCCAGTCCGGTCGTCTGCTTCAGCACATCGCCGCCTTCGGCGATCACGCAGTGACCCGAAAACACCGTATCCGTGGTGGATTCAGAAGGCCCTGCGGAGGCGTAGGCGTAGGCGCATTGATAGCGAAAGCTGAGATCTTTTACCAGCGCCGTGCGTACTGCGGATTTTCCGGCAAAATCCGTGGAGGCCGAAGGATTGAACAGGGCGCAGGCGCCGGAGAGGATCAGCCGGGCGCCGGGGGTGATGGGCATCCATGCGTCGTGGCAGATCTCGACGCCGAAAGAAAAGCCGCTCGTCTCATCCAGGAAAAGCAGATGTCCGAAGGGGATCTCTTCCCCTTGCAGACGAACTTTGTCCAGCTTTCCGGCCAGCGCGCGGCCGGAACAGAACCAGCGGTTTTCATTGAATTCCCCGTCGTTGGGGATATGCATTTTGGGAACGATCCCTCGGATCCGCCCGCGCTGCAGCACAGCGGCGCAATTGTACAGGTTGTTCTGCACGAGGAAAGGCAATCCAACGATCAGAGCGCAGTTCAGCTCCTTTGTTTCCTCCGTCACGATGGTCAGCGCTTCCGATACCGCCTCCTGCAACTGTTGGGAAAAGAACAGATCTCCGCAGGAATAGCCGCTCAGGGACAGCTCCGGAAAAAGCACCACCGAAGCGCCTTGCGCTTCAGCCTGACGGGCCTGTCGGATCATTTCGGAAGCGTTCGCTTCAGGATCTGCCAGGCGGACCCGCGGCGATACGGCGGCGAGTCGGATAAAGCCCATTGTTTGCATAATGTTACCTCCAGGTAGATTATAGCGCAAAACAATGACGATGCAAAGGAAAAGGAAATAGTATATACTGTTAAAAAGAGTCTCTGAAAGGGACTTTTAAAGAGGAGGAATACATGCACAAGGAATACGCGATCAACACGCTGACGGCAGATCTGAGCTTTACCGATTTCTTTTTGGTGAAAGGTCTGTCGATCCGCACCGGTTCCAACCGGAAAATGTTCCTGGATGTGATCCTGGGTGATGCCACCGGGGAAATCAACGGGAAAAAATGGGATGTGACGGAGGACGAAGCTATCGTTCTCGATCAGATAAAGGAGGGCGACCTGGTTCGGGTCAAAGCAGACGTGACGGAGTGGAACGGCCTTCTGCAACTGAAGATCCTTCGAATCCGCAAAGCAGTCAAGGAAGACAAACTGGAGATGTCCGACTACATCAAGACAGCTCCGGAGGATCCTGTGGAAATGTTCGAGTATGTGCTGAACAGAGCCGAAAGCATCACGGATTCGGAGCTGAAGGGGCTCACAGTCCGCTTTCTGCAGGAGAACAAGGAAAAGCTTCTCTACTATCCGGCCGCCATGCGCAACCACCACGCGGAGCTGGGCGGCTTGCTCTATCACATCAAACGGATGCTCATGTCCGGGGAGAAGCTGTGCGAGATCTACAAGTTCCTGGATCGAGACTGGGTGGTCTGCGGGGTGATCCTTCACGATATGGAAAAGCTGAACGAGATCATTTCCAACGAATGGGGCATTTCTCCCGGATATACTCTGGAAGGTCAGCTGTTGGGGCATCTGGTCCAGGGCGTCAAGGCAGTGGACCGCATGGCCAAAGAAGAGGGTATATCTCCCGAGAAGGCGTTGATGCTGGAACATATGATATTGGCGCACCACTACGAGCCGGAATTCGGAAGCCCCAGAAGGCCCTTATTTCCGGAAGCGGAGCTGTTGCATTATTTGGATATGATCGACGCCAGGCTGTACGACTTCGAGGATGCCCTGACCGGGACCGCGCCCGGCGACTTCACACAGAGGGTCCGCACACTGGACGGACGGATGCTGTATAAGCCCACATTCAATAAGGACGGCGAATGAAAGAGGAAAAAACCGGCATCCTTTCGGAACGGATTTTTTACAACAAGGATAACTTTTTCTGCATTTCGGTCTTCGAGACCGAAAATGAGCAGTTCTATGCGGTGGGCTATCTTCCCTATGCGGAAAAGGGCCGCAGGTATACGCTGCGGGGCGACTGGAAGACGCACCCCAAATACGGCGAGCAGTTCGCGTTTACATCGTATGAAGAAAAGGAGCCGGAGACCGAAGCCGGTCTCATTGCTTTCTTGTCTTCGGGGATGCTCCGGGGCATCGGTCCGGTGACGGCCCGTGCCATCGTTAAAACCTTTGGTCCCAAGACCATGGAAGTCTTGAACCTTCAGCCGGAGCGCCTCACAGAAGTGCCGGGCATCGGGGAGGTCAAGGCGGCTGCCATCATCGAAGGGTATCAGGCGCGGCGAGAGATGGCCGATACGGTCCTGGAGCTTCAGGAATTCGATATTTCCTCTGCAACAGCAATGAAGCTCTACCAGGTCTACGGCTCGGAAGCTGCCGATAAAGTACGG
Organism: Eubacteriales bacterium; assembly: GCA_028692535.1. Taxonomy (GTDB): domain Bacteria; phylum Bacillota; class Clostridia; order Peptostreptococcales; family Anaerovoracaceae; genus UBA10908. Next base: position 3,139 of record JAQUXD010000070.1, read on the forward strand.
AAGAATCCCTATCAGCTGATCGAAGACGTGTTCGGGATCGGGTTTCAAAAGGCGGACCGGATTGCGCGAAGCATGGGCATCGGCTCCGGGGACCCGCACAGGATCCGCAGCGGGATTCTCTATAACCTTGGACTGGAGGCCAACAGCGGCAACACATTTGCGTTCAGGAAGCCTTTTTGCGAGCAGACCGCCGGAATGCTGGACGTAAGTCTGCAGGAAGTGGAAGAGGTACTGTACACAGCTGTCATCGAGGGGGATCTATACGCAGACGTCATGGACGGCGCGGAGCTCTTGTATCTGGATCGCTTTTACCGGGCCGAGCAACGGGTGGCCGGAAAAATGCTTCAGCTGGCCCATGCCGAACTTTCCCATCTGACCGGCGATCTGGAAGGGATGATCCGGCGGATGGAAACGGACCGGGATATCCGATTGTCCCAAAAGCAGAAGCAAGCCATTCTTACCTCGCTTCAAAACGGCGTGTGCGTCATCACCGGCGGACCCGGAACCGGAAAGACGACTATCATCGATGCGATCATGTATATCCTTACGTCCAACGGGATCCGTACAGCGCTGGCGGCGCCTACGGGAAGAGCCGCCAAGCGCATGAGTCAGACCACAGGATATGAGGCGTCCACCATCCATCGGCTGCTGGAGTACTTCTATTCAGAAAACGATGACAATATGCGTTTCGGGCGGACCGAAGAGAATCCGCTGGAGTACGAATGCATCGTCATCGACGAGATGTCCATGGTGGATATTCTGCTGATGGAGGGCTTAGTGAATGCCGTTCGGCCCGGGACGCGTCTCATTCTGGTGGGAGATGCGGATCAGCTGCCGCCGGTGGGCGCCGGAAACGTACTGAGGGATATCCTGCGCAGCGACACGATTCATTCTATCCGCCTTACCGAAATCTTTCGGCAGGCCAGGGAAAGCCTGATCGTAGTGAACGCGCATCTGATCAACAGGGGCGAATACCCGTCCTATAACGAGAAGGACAAAGATTTTTTCTTTATCGAGCGCAATCGGGAAACCGAGATCCTGGAGACGATCAAGGACCTGTGCACTCGGCGGCTTCCCAGCTATTACCAGGATTGCGATGTGCTGTCGGACATCCAGGTCCTGACGCCGATGCGGAAAGGGCTTTTGGGAAGCATTCATTTGAACCGGGAACTCCAGGCCATCCTCAATCCTCCTTCCGCAGACAGGAACGAAAAGAATTTGGGCGAGCGGATTTTCCGTCAGGGAGATAAGGTGATGCAGAATAAAAACGATTACCGCATCAGCTGGCGGAGCATTCGGGACCTCTCCGAGGGAGAAGGTATTTTTAACGGTGACATCGGCATCGTTCAGACCGTGGACTCCGAACAGGGACGGCTCGGTGTTCTGTTCGACGAGGAGCGCCTGGTGCAGTACGATTTTTCTCAACTGGATGAACTGGAGAGCGCCTTTGCCATGACGGTGCACAAGAGCCAGGGTTCGGAATTTCCCGTAGTCATCCTGCCCATGACTCGCTTCCCGCCCATGCTGGCCACGCGCAATCTTCTCTATACGGCGGTCACCCGGGCCAGGCGCGGCGTCATCCTGGTAGGTCTTCGCGACGTCTGCTCCGCCATGGTGGACAACGATACGATTGCGGAGCGTCAATCCGGGCTGGCACAGCGACTGCGAAAACTTTGGGATTTGATGGATGGACAGACCTGAGCGTAAGTTCCTTCGGAGGCTGATCGGACTGGTTTATCCGGAAAACATTTACTGCATGCGCTGCGGCGATACCATCGACGCGTCCAGGCTTCACGGACTGTGTGATGTGTGTGTCCGAAGCATCCCGTGGGCATGGGAAAACCCTTTCAGATCCTGCATGGATGAGTTTGCGTTCGATGACGTATGGCCGGTGGTCCGTTACGGCGCCCACGTACGGGGAATGATCCACGGGCTTAAGCTTCATGGGCAAACCTACATTGCCGAGAATCTGGGAAAGCTCCTGGCGGAACGGGTCTTGATGGAAACGGCTGTATGCGATATGATGACAGCAGTTCCGCTTCACAAAGACAAGCTAAACCGGAGAGGCTATAACCAGGCTGCGTTGCTGGCCGAATACGCCGCCGCAGAACTGGGTGCGGTCTGCAGAACCGATCTTCTCGCCAAGCCGCATCCCACCGGTTCTCTGAGGCTGGCAGACAGCCGGATGCGACGATGCATGCTGGCGGATGCGTTTACCGTGCCGGAGGAGAATCGTCCGGCCGTCGCCGGAAAACATATATTGCTGGTGGACGACGTTTGCACAACGGGAAGCACGGCCGACGCCTGCGCCAGAGCGCTGAAGGCCGCCGGTGCCGCAAGAGTGACGCTCCTGTGCTTTGCTGTCAGCGCAGGATACAGAAAAGAAGAGGACAGCTGATGATACGATAAAACATTCCGACTTGTATCCGAAGGCGGGGATTGCCCGGGTCTGCGGTTGAAAGTCCATGCCGGCTATGGGCAAAAGGACCCACGTAAGCCGTTCGCAGAGCGGGCGGTGATCATGGCATAGTTTAGATGTAAGTCCTCGGGGATTCCCCGGTAAAGGCGAGTGTGGGGGCAAAGACCGGGTCAGCCGGGCAATCCGCGCTTTCGGAAGGTTTCGTTCCTTTTGAGAAATGAATAAAGGAAACGGAGTCGGAACGGCGTATATCATCAATAACACGAAAAACCAAAAAGGAGGTCCGACGATGAAAGTGATCATAACGACAAAAAATTTCAATGCAAGTGACCAACTCAAGGAAAGGATCGAAAAGAAGTTTCAAAAGCTGGACAAGTATTTTTCCAAGGAAATCGTGGCCAACATCATGCTCAGCAGCGAAAAGGAAAACCTTCAGAAGCTGGAAGCGACCATCAATGCCGGCGGTATGATCTTCCGGGCGGAAGAAAAGAACACGGACATCTATAATTGTCTGGATAAAGTGATCGACCGGCTTTCCAGCCAGATGTCGCGCTTTAAGACCAAGATGGTCAAACGCCACAAGGATCAGAAGGAAGTACTCTTCTCCGAGGTGCCCGATCTGCAGGAAGCGACGGAAGAAATCACCGTGGTCAAGACGAAGCACTTCGCCATCCATCCCATGAGCACCGAAGAGGCGATCATGCAGATGGAACTCCTGGAGCACAGCTTTTTCGTGTTCCTGAACGAAGAGGCCGCCGATGTGAACGTCGTATATAAGCGAAAAGACGGATCTTACGGTCTCCTTATCACTGAAAAATAAACCTTTGCCGCAGGACTGCAGCGGCGGGCTTTGCCCGCCGCTTTTTTAATGAACCTCGTCGCGCCTATAATACAATTCCGTGACAAATGCATACAGGATATTGTATTTGACCGGGCTTTTCTGTAAACTGAAGTATAATGATCGACCAAGGAGCGTCCATGAGCAGTTATATGAGCGGGATTTTATCTGGAATAGGCTTTACCGATGTGGTAGATGTTGCCATCATCTCCTTTGTCGTATACAAACTGCTGGGATTTATTCGGATGTCCAGAGCTCAGCAACTGGCCAAGGGCCTGCTGATTCTCGTGATTGCTTCGTTCATTTCTGATACCCTCAATTTTTATACGGTCAACTGGCTCCTCAGCAAGGTTCTGGACGTGGGTTTGATCGCCCTGGTTGTGGTCTTTCAGCCGGAACTTCGGCGCGGTCTGGAATATTTGGGCCGCGGAAAGTTCGGTTCCAAACAGTTTTCCATCGATAAGGAGCGGATGAAAGAAACTGCCGATATCTTGGTCCGCGCCGTGGAATACTTTGCCGCCACCAAGACAGGCGCGCTGATCGTAATCGAACGGGAGACCGCCCTGCTGGACATTGCCGAGACCGGAACGATCCTGGATTCCGCCCTAACGGAACCCCTCATAGAGAACCTGTTCTATAAAGGATCCCCGCTTCACGACGGCGCGGTCATTCTCCGGGACGATCGCATTTACGCGGCCGGCTGCGTGCTACCGCTTACAGAGAACAACAACCTGAGCAAGGACCTGGGGACCCGTCATCGGGCGGGCATCGGCATTACGGAGGTTTCCGATGCCGTGACCCTGATCGTCTCGGAGGAGACCGGGATCATCTCCATGGCTGTGGACGGAAAACTGTCCAGGTTCCTCGATTTGAAAACAGTGGAAAAGATGCTGCTCAATCACTATATGAACAGACTGAATCGCCGGAAGGCCGGCAAGGATCGGATCGTTCAATTCTTCGGAAGGAAAAGCAATGGGTAATTCATCATGGCTGGATAAAATCATATCGGTTGTGATCGCCCTGATCCTGTGGGTCTATGTGGTAAACGTGATCAATCCGCCTTCCTCTACGACGATCACCGGTGTCCCTGTCCAGCTCCTCAACCAGGAGGTGCTGGCTGCCAGCAGCCTGGCCATCGCAGGAACAGACAGCTACACAGTGGATGTCGTGGTAGAGGGCGCTCGCTCCGATGTGATCGATCTTCAGGCTGATCAGGTCACCGCCGCAGCGGATCTGTTCGGTATGAGTAAAGGTCAGAACTATTTGACGGTCTCGGTCAGTGTTCCGGAAAAAATCACGGTAACGGAGATCAAATCGGGCAGGATCCCGGTGCTGATCGACGAGTTGGTCAGCGTGCAAAAACCAGTGAATGTCAAGGTTCTCGACGAAGTCGCCGGCTTTGAGCTCGGCAGTATTTCCATGCAACCCCAAGAGATCAGTGTCATGGGCGCAAAGTCGATCGTAGATCAGGTCCGGACTGTACAGATCCAAGTTTCGCATGCGTCTCTGGCTGAAACACCCTCCACACTGCAGCTTTCCGCCGAAGCCGTGGACGGAAACGGAGAGCCTGTGTATAACGTGAGATTGTCCAACGCATATGTGGAAATTACCGCAGGGTTGTATCAGACGAAGACCGTTCCGCTGGAGGTTCCGCTGGAGGGTTCCCCGGCTCAAAACAGGGAGATCACTCGGAAGGATATTCCCGAAGAGATCACCGTCAAAGGAAGCGCGCAGATGCTGCAGACCGTGGAAGCGATCGTGGCAGAGCCATTGAACATCCAAGGGCTCGCAGAAGACATCTCTCTGCCTGTGACGCCGATCCTGCCGGACGGCATCGAGATCGCAGAAGCGAGCCGTCGACTTCTGGCTGAGTTCACCCTCACGGCTGTGGCGGAGGTTCAGTTTGAGTATGGGCCGGAAGATGTATGGGTGTACAATGTTCCGGCGGGTTATCGAGTGGAAGTGATCGCATCGAAGATCACAGTGACTGCCAAAGGCGAGGAGGCCGTTGTCAGCGTGCTGCAGAGTAAAGAGCTGCAACCTGCCGTCGATGCGGCGTTCATCAGCGCCGGGACAGATGAAGCGGTCTTGACTACACGATATGCGCAACAGCTGGTGCAAGTGACTATTTCGCCGGAAACGGTACGCGTGCGGATTCGAATAGGTGAGAATCCAACGGAAGAACAGCAATAACTGAAAGAAAG
>JAQUXD010000071.1:0-3239 GCA_028692535.1 Eubacteriales bacterium
GCTCTCCGTCGGCGGACAAGGTGCCCGGCGCCGCTTCGTGCACTTTCATCATCGCATCTTCGCAGCAGGTCCAGGCGCAGGGCCAGGAATACATTCCGCGGACCAAAGCGCAGATCTCTTCCGCTGAACGGGAAAAGTCGATCCGCGCATCCTCCTTGGAAATCATGGGCGCATAGGTTGCTCGGGCAGGATCTTGCGGTGTTCGGACCACCGTTCCGTCCAAAATTGCCGGCAATTCCCGGACCAGCAGCTCGGCGCCCAGCTGTGCCAGTTCTCGGTGGAGCTGTGCGGTGGTTTTGGCGCCGATCTTCGTACAGGCTGCGGCGATGATGTCTCCGGTGTCCATCCCTTCGGACATGTACATCAACGTCACACCGGTCTCGCAGCAGCCGTCGACTACCGCCCGATGGATGGGCGCCGCGCCACGATAGCGGGGCAGGATCGATCCATGGATGTTAACACAACCCCGACGAGGGATATCCAGCAATTCGACCGGAAGTATTTTCCCGTACGCAGCCACCACGATCAGATCCGGAGCGATTTCATTGACCGAAGAGAGAAACTCTGCGTTGCCTTTTAAGAAATCGGGTGTCGAGACCGGAAGCCCCCGCTTCAGCGCTTCCACTTTTACCGGACAGCTCTGAATCTTTTTCCCGCGATCCCTGGGGCGATCCGGCTTCGTGACGACCAGCGCCACTTCGTATCCGGCCTCACAAATAGCGACCAATGCCGGCACCGCAAAATCGGGCGTCCCCATATAAATGATCTTCATTCTTCCGCTTCCTCTTCCTCTTCCGCAGCGCTGCGCACGTGGTCGGCTTTGTCGGTATAAAGGACACCGTCCAGATGATCGCATTCGTGGCAAAAAACAACGGCCAGCAGATCTTCGCCTTCGTATTCCACGAATTCCCCTTGGGGTGTGGATCCTTTGATCCTGACATATTGGGGTCTCCGCACCCTTCCGATCAATCCGGGAACTGAAAGACAACCTTCCTCTTCGTATTGCTCTCCCCGGGCTTCCACGATCTCGGGATTGATCAGTTGATACAACTGTCCGTCCACCTCGGCCACGATGATGCGCCGCAGGATCCCTACCTGAGGCGCAGCCAGTCCAAGACCGTGTTGGGCGCGCATGGTCTGAACCATATCTTCGGTGATCCCGCGGATCCTGTCGTTGATATCCGTCACTTCACGAGCGCGCTTTCTCAGAACCTCATCGCCTTCGGTTACAATGTTTCTCAGTGCCATTTTTCCTCCTGTCACATAAATGAATACGGGTTGACATCCATGGTCAGCAAGGATGTCGCTTCTTTTTCCGATGTATAGAGCCGCTTTAGCTGCAGCAGCATTTCTGAAGTGCTTCTGCGTTGGCCTTCCGGCGATTTAATCAGGACCTGATAGCGATAGGCCCCGTCGGCCTTCGATAGCGGTGCGGGAATAGGTCCCATTACAGTCAACTCTTTCACGGCTTTTCGTTTGAGCCACCGTACGCATCGTTCTGCCAGTTCCGCAGCTTTTTTCTCTTCTTCATCCGAAAGGATCAACTGAAAAAGATCGCAGAACGGCGGGTACTGGATCTGTTCGCGCAGTCGGATCTCTCCCTTGTAAAACGCCGTGTAATCGTGACGGGCCGCACAGCGGATCGCCTCGTGCTCCGGCGTATAGGTCTGAATGACGACCTGCCCCACCTCGTCGCCTCTTCCGGAGCGTCCCGCTGCCTGGGTCACCAGCTGAAATGTCCGCTCGGAGCTGCGAAAATCCGGTATGTTCAATGTTACATCCGCGCTGACGATTCCCACAAGTCCCACATTGGCTACATCCAGTCCTTTGGCCACAAGCTGCGTGCCGATGAGAATGTCCGTTTTGTGCTTTTCGAACTCAGTCAGGATCGATTCCATGGACCCCTTTTTTCGTACCGAGTCCAGATCCAGCCGCCGTACTCTGGCGTCGGGATACAATTCCAGAACTTTCTCTTCCACCTGCTGCGTGCCGGCGCCGAAGCTGCGGATTGTCATCCCCCCGCAAGCCGGGCACTGTTCGGGAAGCGGCTCCTTCCGCCCGCAGTAGTGGCACACACAGGCATTTTGATCCTTGTGATAGGGCATGGATATGCCGCATTCGCTGCATCGGATCACGTGGCCGCACTCCCGGCAGGATACGAAGGATGCGTAGCCGCGCCTGTTCAGGAAAAGAATAATCTGTTTATTCTTCGCGAGATTTTCTCCGATTCCGTCTGCCAATACCTGGGAAAAAATACTGCGATTCCCCCGGCGCAGTTCCTGACGCATGTCGGCGATGTGTACCTGTGGCATGGGTGTTTCATTGAAGCGCTCCGTCAGGGAGAGGCGGGTAAATATGCCTTTTTCGCTGCGATAGTAATCGGCCAGCGAAGGCGTCGCGCTGCCGGCCACTACAACGGCGCCATGGGCCATGGCACGCTTGACTGCCACTTCCAGCGTGTCGTACTTCGGACTCTGGTCCGACTTATAAGATGTTTCATGAGACTCATCCAGCACGATGAGTCCGATCTCTTTCAGCGGGGCAAAGACCGCTGATCTGGCGCCGATCACCACAGGAGCCTGGCCGCTCCGGATCTTATCGTATTCCACCACACGTTGCTTTCTGGTGAGCCGGCTATGGATCACGGCCACTTTTTCCTTGCCGAAGCGGTCCATGAAGCGCCGGATCACCTGAGGGGTCAGCGCGATCTCAGGGACCATCACTATGCCCTGCCGTCCCTGATCCAACACCTTTTGCATGGCCTGGAGATAGATCTCTGTCTTTCCCGAGCCGGTGACGCCGAACAGAAGAAACACCTTATGCTCCCGGTGATCCAGCGGTCCGGAGATCTCCTCGAATGCCCGCGCTTGCTCTCCCGTAAGGTTTTCCGGAACGGAAGAAGACACCTCAAGACCTGCAAAAGGATCCTTTGTCTTGCCCAGAACCTTCTCCTCGTCGGGCACAAACATTTTGATCGCTTCGATATAGCGGCAAAGCGTTCGATTTCTCATCCAAAGGGCCGTTTCCAGCTCTTCTTGCGTAAGGCGCACATCTCTATCGATCTGAACCACTTCCTTGATGTTGCGCATTTTCTCCGGTGGCTGATCCCCTACGGCGATCACATAACCATCCATCAACCGATTTCCACGGGCAAACGGTACGCGGACCCGACATCCCGGCGCGATATCGTCTTCGCGGCAGGCATAGGTATAGGGTCCGTCGGTGGCATTGGTGTTGTT
>JAQUXD010000071.1:3339-8393 GCA_028692535.1 Eubacteriales bacterium
GGATCGGTCACACGCATTTTTACTCCCTAAAGACATAAAATTATACCACGAAGTACACTGCTTGTCATCCGCTTAGCCTCTCGGAGAATCGCATGAACAAAGAAAACCCCTTCGGATCTGTACACTTCAATACCATCGGCACAACTCTGAAGAAAGAATTCGGTCGCCGAGTGATCAAGCTGTCCCTGGACGGCGGTTTTACCTGCCCGAACCGGGACGGCACTGCAGGCACCGGAGGATGTCTGTTTTGCTCCTTCGATGGCAGCGGCTCGTATGCGGGAACGATCCGAAGTCAAATCGACCTTCTCGGAAGAAAGTGGCCGCAAGGCGTCTATATCGCTTATTTCCAAAACCACACCAACACTTATGCGCCGGTTTCCGTTTTGCGCCGGCTTTGGGATGAAGCGCTTGCCTATCCCGGTGTAGTGGGACTGGCAGTCGCCACCCGGCCGGATTGCTTGCCGTCGGAGGTGCTGGATCTTCTTACAGAGTACAATCAGAGGACCTATTTATGAGTGGAGCTTGGCCTGCAAACCTGTCACGAGATCACTGCGAAAGCGATGAACCGCTGCTACGAAAACGCCGTTTTCGAGCACGCCATGACCCAATTGGCCACCCGCGGCATTAAAGCCGTGATACACTTGATTTTGGGCCTTCCGGGGGAAAGCAGGCAAGACATGTTGGACAGCGCAGCATATGTTTCCGCTTACCGACCCTTCGGTCTGAAGCTGCACATGCTCTATGTCTTAAAAAATACAGGTCTGAGCGACCTGTATCCCGAAGCATTCAAGACATTTGCCAAAGAAGAGTACATTGATCTGGTCGTGGACATCCTGGAAAGACTTCCGAAGGATATCACGATCCACCGATTGACAGGAGATGCGCCCGGAGAAGAACTGATCGCGCCGCTGTGGAGCAGGGACAAGCACGCTGTTTTGAACGGCATCCAGAGGGAGTTCAAAGCAAGAGACAGTTTTCAGGGCATCTACGCTTCGCCGATATCCTCCAGGTGATAATGCTTTCTGCACAATGAGACATACATCTCATTTCCGCCGATCACGATCTGCTCGCCGGAGCGGACCATCTTCCCATCCACGATCCGAGCCACCATTGTGGCTTTTCTTCCACAGTGGCAGATCGTCTTGATCTCTTCGATCTTATCCGCATACACGAGCATATAGTACGATCCTTCGAACAGCTCGTTCCTGAAATCGTTTTTCAATCCATAGGCAAGAACAGGTGTGTCATACTCGTCCACGATACAGACCAGATCCAGAATATGTTGTTTCTTGAGAAACTGGCACTCATCGATCAGCACGCAGTGAATAGGTTTTTCTTTTAAAGCATTTTTATATACATCAAGTATGCTGGTCTTCTCCTCGATCATGAGCGCGTCTCTGGATATGCCGATTCGCGACGTGATCCGCCCTTTCCCGTAGCGGTTATCGATGGACGGTACCAGCACCAGCACATTCTTTCCCCGTTCTTCGTAATTGTGCGCCACTTTGATCAGTTCGATGGATTTCCCTGCATTCATGGTGCTGTATCGATAATACAATTGTGCCATAGGTTCGGCCCTTTCTTTTTGTTATGATTCTGTTACTGCGGTTATATTATAACAAAAATGAAAACGCCCTGCATCGTATTTTATCAGCGGGATCGTATTATACGCTCTTCATCAGTTTTTTGATGCCGTGCACCGAACCGACGGCACAACCGGCAGCGAAACGCCCGCACCCTCCCCCGAAAGGCCAGGTTAACATGCGCCAGGAAAGGCGCAGCATAAAATAGACGGCAATGAGCACAACGACGGAGAAAACGATCATAGCAAGCAAGGCATAAGCAATGACCTTGGCTGCGATCTCGACACCACTCAATGGATCAGACATGACGACCTCCTTTCGAGAAAACCATGGCAGACCCCTGTTATGGTTATTATATAGGATACGATGTCCAATAAAACGGATGCTGCTTGCCTTTCCCGTCTATTCCGTATACAGGGTTCCTACTGCTTCCAAGTGTTCGCGGTATTGCCGCACGACATGAGGCGGCCCCAGTATCTTTACATCACAGCCCAGTCCGAAGACCCATCCGAAAAACTGCGGACTGATCTCCACGGGAACGCCGATCAGGAAATGGGTCTCATCCACGATACAGATCGTCACATCCTTGCCAAAGCGATCGATCACCACACCGGCCAGGCTGTTGTCGAAAAGAAGCCGGACGACACATTCCTTTCCGGCAAACATGCTGAACACCTTCTTAGCATAAGCAGAAAAATCCAAGGCAGTGAACGCCTCCAGGCCTTCCCGCTCTTCCTCCGTCGTGGAAATATCGTTCATCTTGTCCACCCGGTAATGCTTGATCGTCTTGGCTTCGGAGTCGTAGGCGATCAGATAATAGTTTTCGTCATCCCAAAGCAAAGCAAAAGGACTCACTTCGTAGTAGTTGCCATCTCTGCGGAATTCCCTTTCCTTATTAACTGTATAGTGGAAATACTTGTATCGGATCCTTTTGTTTTGAGCAATACCGTTGGAGATCTCATCCACATTGTAATAGACGCTTTCATTCATGGATTTCACGCGATTCTGCACGAAAACCTGACGGTGGAGTCTTTTCGCTTCGTACACACTGGTCAGCTTTTCAATCTTGCGAATCAACGCCTCCGTTTTCTTTTGGGTGATAAATTTCGAGGATTGAACGCTGTCAACCAGTAGTTTCACTTCCGGCAGCTCAAATTCTCTGCTGGCAACATAATAACCGGTGCCCTTTGACTTCACCTGCTCGATATCCAACCCGAATCGCCTGAGTGCCTCCAGGTCGTCGTAGATGGTTTTTCGCTCGGCGGCGATATCGTAGGCCGCCAACTCCCGGATCATATCCGCAACGCTCATCCGATGATTTTCGTCTGTCTTTTCCAGCATGATCCGCATCAGGTACAACAGCTTCATTTTTTGGTTCGACGATTTCGCCATGTCTTCCTCCCGTCCATCTTCAAGTTGCACTTTTTTTTTACACAAAATTGAATTATGATAACTCTATCGATAATCGGCATTTATATACACACAAGGAGACACCCATGAAAATATTTCAGGCCACATGCGAACACATCGATGATATCTACCGGATCACACAACGTGTCGTCCTGGAATCTTATCCCCACTATTATCCGGCGCCCGCAGTGGAATTTATGTCCGATTACCACGACAAGGAAAAGATCGGCCGGGATATCCGGGAAGGAACGATCCTGATGTTAGCTACAGACCAAGGCGTCCTTGCAGCCACAGGCACCGCCAGAAATAACGAGATCGGACGGCTGTTCGTCCTTCCGGAATATCAAGGCCGGGGCATGGGCACATCCTTGATGGACGAGTTGGAAAATATCGTTTTTCAATCCTACGACAGGATCCAACTGGACGCCTCGCTGCCGGCAAAGCCTATGTATATCAAACGCGGCTACAAAGAAATCCGTTACGAAGTCCAGTCCGTCGGGAACGGCGATTTCGTATGCTTCAGCGTAATGGAACTGATAAGGTGAGGCGATCGGGGTGAACAACGCTCAGAAGGTCATATTTTCGGTATTTCTGCCTCTGACGGCTTTGATTCTGGTGCTGGATCCCACATCCTCGTCTTTTGAAAAAATTCAATACGTACGCTTTGCCACGGTCCTCGCTCTGTTTTTCATTGTGATGATCCTCCCCAAAAAATTTCCGGAGCAGAAGACCATGGCGCCGGCCTTTTTCTGTATGGCTCTTGGCGATTTTTTTCTCGTTTTCATTTACACGATCGAACAGATCCATCAGGATTTGTCCTGGATCGGCATCCTCTCATTCCTGACCGGCTACTTATTTCTGATCAAAGCCTATCGAAAGAAAACCATCAGCACGGGGAAAAACCTGGCTGCCCTCGTCCCGTTTCTGACAGCGTCGATTCTGATCGGCCGGGCACTGCATCCCTATGCGCAGGGACCGGTCGCCGTTCTTGGCATCGCCTTTCTGGCTGTTTTGTGCACCATGGCCTGGCGGGCGGCAACAACGCTCTTTACGCATCACTTTTCAAAAAAATCCGCGATCATGATCGCCGCCTCGGGCGCGCTGATGTTTCTCTGCGATGCCGGGATCGCCTTCTCACTTTTCCATCCCTATTATTCCACGGTATACATCGCTTGGCTCAAAAACATCGTGTGGACCGCCTACCTTATCGGCTGGAGTTTGGCTGCCATGGTCATCGCCGAAGACGACCTCTATGTATCGTTTTAGGAGTCTAAAGGCTTGTCCGATTTTTTAAGCGCTCGAAACGTTGCAATAACAAGCATCGCAAGCGTAATCGTCATGACCCAGGCGATCAGGGCATGCATCGTAAGTTCTTGTCGATACATCCATTTGTTGAATATCCACCAGAAGCGTATCCCTGTTGCATATCTGAAATACGCATAAAGGATTCCGAAAATCGTCCAGCCGCACCATAGAGCAGTGTGCCTGCGGACGAAAATGCATATCACCGCCGTCGTCAAAAAGGGAGAGGAAACGATCAGCGCAGACAGAGGGTCAGTCACTATGAACATCATAATCAGCAACAATAGCCCGATTCCCAACAAAACGAATCCAACGATTCTTCCTGCAGGCAGCCCGGTTTGCCTGATCTCTGTGCTTTCGTTCGTCTTCCCCGAAAGCATTCCTGATTCCGGGCCGTGCACCAGCACATCCAACGTAACATGAAACAAATCACTCATTCGCAGCAGTTTCTCCAGCTCGGGAACGGAAGAATCCGTCTCCCATTTGGATACCGACTGCCTCGATACGCCCAGCGCATCGGCCAGATCGCCCTGCGACATATTTTTTTCTGTTCTTAATTCCAAGATCCTTTTCCCGAGGTCCACAAGTCTTCTCCTTTGGCGTTTTAGTCTGCATATACCTTACAAGAGTGCTTTCCAAAACGCAACCAACCGCACTTTGATTTTACGCAACCAGCGGTAGCATTATGTAAAATTTTACACCGGCAGCACGGATATGATATAACCGCCGGCGACCAGACTTGCCAAGTTCGCCACAATC
>JAQUXD010000072.1:0-3356 GCA_028692535.1 Eubacteriales bacterium
TGCAATTGTTCCATTAGACTTTATACTCGTATTCCAATGCTTCACCCGCCAGATAATGCTTTACGTCGGTAACAAACTGGCGTGTGTGATTCGTAATCGCATCCCAGGTCGCGCCGGCGATGTGGGGCGTGACCACCACCCGGTCGCCCATTTCAAAGTACGGATGATCCTTGGCAATGGGTTCGCTGTTGAACACATCGATTCCGGCACCGGCGATCTCTCCGTCCCGAAGGGCTTGGATCAATGCGTCTTCATCGATCACTGCACCTCTGGAGGTATTGATCAGAAATGCGGTCTTTTTCATCTTCCTAAAGATGTTTGCATTCATGATTTTTTCCGTTGCCGGACTGTCCTTGAGATGGACCGTAATGATATCGGAACGCTCCGCCAGCTCTTCCAGCGGAAGCAACTGAATGTAATCGGGCAACATGTCCTGGGTTAAAAAAGGATCACAGCCGTAGACCGTGCATCCGAAAGCGTGACAAAGAGCACCTACTCTCCGTCCGATGCCTCCGCAGCCCACGATGCCGACAGCGTGACCTTTCAACTGGAAACCTTTATAGGTAACGTAAGGACTTTCCGTCCCGGTAGACCATGTAACATCCCGTTTGACGCTTTCACTTTCCCTGTTGTCCATGGCCTCAGCCACGAACAAGCCGTTGTGTAGATCACGAAAGGCAAAGGACACTTTTCTGGACAGGCTGAGCATCAGCGCCAGTGTGAATTCCGCTGCGCTGTCGCTGTTGCGGTCCACCGCGTAGCTGACCTTGATTCCTTTTTCCGCCGCATATTTTGTGTCCACGTTAACGGGGGTTGCGCGCGTGCAGACGATCATCTTTAAGTTGGGCGCGGCATCGATGACTTCCCGAGTCACCGGATCGTAGCTCGTGATCAGTATGTCCTTGTCCGACACCAGCTTTTTCATGTCTTCCACCGACAGAATCGCCCGGTCTTCGGCGTACTGGATATCCAAATACTTTTCAAGCTCTTTGGCAACTTCATAATCCATTTCAGCGGATACAAATGCTTTTTTCATATAAACCTCCTATATTTCATCGTGCTCTTCGATGCGGCGTCCGTAGTTTTTAAAGCGCTCGATCATGTGCACCATCTCTTCCCGGGGAAGGATGACCGGATTCCCCAGAGACGTCATGGACATGGCTCGGCAGTAGATCTGGCAGCAGAGTTCGATTTCTTCGGTTACAGCGAAGGCATCGTTCAAATCGGTGCCGCCGGCCAGGAGACCGTGGTTTGCCAACAATACGGCCTTATTGCCCTGCATGGCGTCAAAAGCGTTCTTCGCCAGCGCTACCGTTCCGTAGGTGGCATATTCGGCGCAGGGAACCTCCAAGCCTCCAAAGGCCACCAGATAATGGATGGCAGGCAAAGGCTTGCGGAAACAAGACAGTGTTGCCGCAAACGGCGTGTGCGTATGGATGATGGCATTCAGGTCGGTTCTGTACTTGTAAAAGATGCGATGCATGTCGCATTCGCTGGAAGGGACCGCCTCGCTGTCTTTGATTTCTCCGGACCGGATATCGAGCAGGACGACGTCTTTGGGTTTGATTTGAGAATAAGGTATCGCCGAAGGCGTGATCGCCATAAGGCCGGATTCCCGATCGCAAGCGCTGAAATTGCCTCCTGTTCCCGTGGTCAAGCCTTCCCGAATGGCGGAAAGACCGCATTCGATCAATTCTTCTCTCAATGATTTCAACAGCATTCTTTGCCTCTTTCTTCGTCGTATGACGCATAGTTTTCCAAAGAAAATTATACTATAGCAGGCTCCCGGAAAGCAAATTTGAACAACGGTTCATCCTGTCATCCTTTGTTCGCTGCGCGATCTGCTTCTGCCCATTGCCGCTCCAGCTCTTTTACCTTGAGCCGCTTTTCTGCGCGTCTTTCTTCCCGACGGGTTTTCCGCTCGTCTATGAGCGAATAGATCGACGGGACCAGGACCAGTGTGATCGCGGTGGAGGCAGTCAGCCCGCCGATGATGGAAATCCCCATGGGTGCCAGCATTTCGCCCCCTTCTCCGATTCCCAGAGAAAGAGGGATCATGCCGAAGCAAGTCGTTGCAGACGTCATGAGGATCGGCCGCAATCTCAGCTTGCCTGCCATGACCAGCGCCTCGGTTTTTCCCAGCGCCGCTTCGTTGTGACGGATAAACTCCACCAAAAGGATGGAATTGTTCACCACGATGCCCACCAGCATGATCAAGCCGAGGAACGATGTCATGGAAAGCGCCACACCTGTCACGAACATGGCTAAGAATGCGCCGCTCATGGCAAAAGGCACCGCCATCATAACGATGATCGCCATGAGGGGGGATTCAAACTGTGCCGCCAGAAGCAAAAATACCAGCGCGATTGAAACGATCAGCGCTTTGGCCAGACTGCCGAACGCACCCATCATTTCCGATGCCAACCCTGACATTTCATGATAATACCCGTCCGGGAAGGCGTAGCTCGAAAGAATACGCTCGATCGCGGAAGATGCTCCTTCCAAATCGCTGCCGACCACCTCCGCATTGATGGTGATATAGTTTTGTTGATTATATCTGTTGATCACAGAAGGCGCATTGTCATATTCAAACGAAGCGATTTGACCAATGGATACGGGAATGCCGTAACTTCCCGTCACCACGATCTGTTTCATGTTTTCCACAGACTGCGCATAATCATCCCGCAAGGACAGATTGACTTCGATCTCTTCTCCGTCGATGGTGACATCTGTAGCCTTGGTTCCGGACAGAGACGAAGAAAGACCGTTTGCCATTTGATAGGCTGTTATACCATAGTGTGCCGCAGCATTGCGGTCGATCACCACCCGAATCTCCGGATTCCCCTCTTTGACGTCCAACTCGGCATGAGCGATTTCCGGCAGTTCGTTGATCCGCTCCAAAAGCTGATTGCCGATCACTTCCAACGTGGCATAATCCTTTCCCAGGATCATCAGGCTGATATCGTTGCTGCCAAACATCGATGTAATGGAGGAATCTGCCGATACTGTCAGCTTTGCGCCGGACATTTCCGATAAATGCTGACGGATATCGTCTGCCACTTCTCTGCTGCTTCTGTTCCGATCTCCTCGGTCCACCAGATTGATGGTCATGGTGGCATTGCGGGTCATTGCCATCATGCTCAAGCCCGCCGTACTCATGGAAACATGTTCCAGTTCGGGCAGCGTCAGCACGTAATTCTCAATTTGCGACATGATCGCATCCTTGTCCGCCAACGATGTGCCGTATGGAATTTCCGCATCGACGGACACAACGCCCTCATCGGCCTGAGGCAGAAGTTCCCAACCCACAAAGACTAAAAGGATACTGGAAATGATAAAAATCCACACGGAAGTGA
>JAQUXD010000072.1:3456-8376 GCA_028692535.1 Eubacteriales bacterium
GCCAACGATGTGCCGTATGGAATTTCCGCATCGACGGACACAACGCCCTCATCGGCCTGAGGCAGAAGTTCCCAACCCACAAAGACTAAAAGGATACTGGAAATGATAAAAATCCACACGGAAGTGACCAACACTTTTTTTCGGGCCGATAATGCTTTCCGAATCAACTTTTCGTATCCTTCCGTGATCCGTTCCAGATAAAGAGCAAACCGGGGCACAAAGCGATAAACGTAACGTCGTTGTCCGAATCTCGCATACGTCGTCGAAATATTCCCCCGAAGCAGTTTGGAGCAAAGCATCGGCACAACGGTCAGCGCTACGACCAGAGAGGCCAGTAGCGCAATGATCATGGTAAAACAAAACTCAGAAAACATCATGGATGCCATGCCTTCTGTCAATGCGATCGGCAAAAAGACCATAATAGTGGTCAAAGTGGATGCCAGTATCGCCACGAAAATTTCAGCCGAACCTTTTTCGGAGGCCTCAGCCGCAGAATGAGCCTGTGTTCTGAGCCGGAAAATATTTTCAAGCACAACGATAGAGTTGTCCACAAGCATGCCTACCGCCAGCGTCAGCGCGCTCAACGTGATCAGATTCAATGTAATGTTTCGGAAATGCATGACGGCAAAGGTGGCTAAAAGAGACACCGGGATCGAAAGAGCGATGACCAGCGTGCTTTTTACATTTCGCAAGAAGAGAAATACAACAAATATCGCCAGGATGCCCCCGGTGATCGCTGCCTGGGCAACAGAAGAAATGGAGCTGTTGATGAAATCCGCCTGGTCATAGCCCACAGAAAAATTCAACTCCGGAAACGTTTTCTGCAGTTCTTTCAGTTCCTTGTTCAGTCCTTTAGACACCTGAACCGTATTGGCATCGGATTGCTTGGAGATCATGATCCCGATTGCCGTCTTTCCGTCGATCCGCGTGATGGAATCGATCTCTTTGATCCCCCTTGTGATGGTGGCTACGTCTCCCAATCGCAGGATGCTTCGGTCTGCCACCGTGATCGGCAGGTTCACCAGTTCGTCAACGGAGCCGAATTCTCCAAGTGTTCGAACGATTACCTGCGTCGATCCTTTCGATACATCTCCGCTAGGCAAATTAATGTTTTCCGCAGCCAGGATCTGCGCTACTGTAGACAGATTCAAGCCATAGCCCAAAAGTGTTTCCTGATTGAATTCGATCGCGATTTCCTCCTGCACGCCGCCGTATACGGACACGGAAGCAACGCCGGAACTACGCTCAAAATACGGCACGACCTGGTCCTCCAGGCGTGTGGTCAATTCATCAAGGGGAATGTCCGCCGAAACGTACACCTGCATCACCGGCATGGTATTCATATCCAGTTTCATGACCATGGGATCCGAAACACCGGACGGCAGGTAATCGGTGATCGGCGCTATTTTTTCCCGCATGTTCAACGTCGCGAAGTTCATGTCATTATTCATTTGGAAGGTGATCACGACTATTGACATCCCTTCCATGGAGTACGACATCATTTCATCCAGGTTTTCCACGGAGGCCAACGCCTGCTCCACCGGCTGAGTCACCATGGCTTCCACTTCTTCCGGCGAGGCGTTCGGGTAGCTTGTGATCACCATCGCAACCGGAAGTTCAATGTTGGGCATCAGGTCTTTGGGAATACTGAGAATCGCCGAAACGCCCAGCACAACAACCATGAGTGTGATCATGATCGTGGCTACGGGACGTGCTATGGTGATCTTTGAAAGGCTCCACTTCATTGCGCTGCCCCCACCACGTTCACCTGAACGCCGGGAACCACAAAATGCTGGCCGGAATAAATGACCTGTTCGCCTTCCGTCAAACCGGATACGATCTGAACGATCGTTCCGTTGTCAACACCCGGAACGACTTCTTTCAATTCAGGCACACCATTCGGACCAAGAACCGCAACAACAGGCCGGCCGTCACGAATAATCACGGCTTCGGATGGCACGCAAAGCGCTTCCTTGATTTCTTCGGATACAAGGCGAACCTCTGCGAACATCCCGGCAAACAAAGATTCATCAGGTTCCATTGTGATCGTCAAGGGATAGGTGAGCATGCCCATGGACGGGATCGGCGAGAACGACGTAATAGTACCGGAATACTCCTTGTCGAGACTGTCGATGCGGACCTGCACTGTCTCCCCTATTTTTACTGCCGTTGCAAGCACTTCGCTCACAGTGGTCTGAATGATCAATTCATCCACATTGGCCACGGAACCTGCAGCGGCACCGCCGGCAATGCTTCCTACAGACACATTCAACGCTGTCACATAGCCGTCGATTGGTGATGTGACCGTAAAGTTTCCATACATGTCCGCAGCGGCATTCAAAGATTCCCGAGCGGCCGCATACTGAGCTTTGGCTGATTCGTAATCCTGCAGAGAAACTGCTCCTTCGCTGTACAGCAGTTCCATTCGGGCAAATGTGGAGGCAACTGCGGCAAAGGATTCTCTCGCCTGATTATAGGAAGCGGAAACCTGTCCCTTGTCGATTTCAAACAGGACCTGCCCTGCGGTGACCTGATCGCCGACAGCTACGTGAACAGCCGTTACCGGTCCCGACGCCAGAGGTACAAGCGCCACCTCTTCCACCGGTTCCAGGCGCCCTGTGACCGGCGAGATCAAATCGATCGGTTCATATTTGGCCTCTGTGACGAGTACGTTGATCGCCGGTTCAGCCTCCTTGATCTCCGGCACCAGAAAAAAGTGACCTGCTCTATAAAGCACAAGCGCGACGAACAGGATCCCGATAATGCTTATGATCCGATGATTCTTCCAGAAGGATCGGATCGCATTTTGTCCGTCCCTCATTTTATTTTTCATTTCCATACCCCAATTCTTCCAACAATTGCACGGTTTTTAATATGACGTTTGGACAAATCTCGCGAAACAAACCCATATCTGCCGCCGTCTGGCGATTATTGCCCACGGAAGTATCGATACCCAGCAACGCTCTGCAAGTGATGTGACCGTTCAGTTCCCGGAATCGAATGGAAAATTCCGCTGCTTTACGGTCACACAACGCTCTGGCCTCAGGTGTGTCCTCTGACCCTGTCCCATACTTTAACCCGACTACCAGCAGTCCGCCGACCAGTGCGCCGCAGGCCTCCCCCGCCCGCAAGCCTCCGCCCAATGCTCGCGCCATCCGAATCGCGTCGTTTGGCAACAACCCATAAGTCTCGCAGAAATTTCCCGCGATCTTCTGCGCGCAATTCAACGTTTCGTTCTCTATAATTTCCTGGTTTCTCATATACCGGATCATGCTTTCTTCTCACTTTCGATTGATTGTCTGTACAAAAAAATATTATACTGTAACATGCTTGCATTTGCAAGAAAAGCACATTATACTGATAATTCCGGAAGGCCTGTTTTTAAAGGCTTAGGGGGATTCTTTCATGAAAAAAATGTTATTTATACTCAATCCGGTTGCAGGGAAACTATTGGCCCGAACAGAGCTGTTCGGTATGGTGAACGTTTTTTGCAAAGCAGGTTATACAGTTACAGTCGCTATTACGCAGTACAGCGGACACGGGGCCGAACTTGCCGAACAAGCAGCGAACCGGGAGTATCACATCATCGTTTGCTGCGGCGGAGACGGAACGCTGAACGAAATCATCACAGGCCTTCTCCGGTCGGGACAGGCATTGCCCATCGGCTATATCCCCACAGGCAGTACAAACGATTTTGCCAGAACGCTGAAGCTTTCCCCCTATCCGATCAAGGCGGCCCTTGCCATCGCCGGAGGAGAACCGCATACCATCGATGTGGGGCGATTCAACGATGATCGATATTTCAGTTATATTGCGACTTTCGGGGCTTTTACGTCCGCTTCCTACAACGCCCCTCAAGAGTTTAAAAATACGCTGGGCCAGATGGCGTACGTGCTGGAAGGCGTGCGCGATCTGGCACACATCAAATCCTACCGGGTCGGCGTCCAGACCGAAAGCAGCTGCTATATAGGCGACTATGTATTTTGCTCCGTCACAAACAGCACTTCGGTGGCAGGTATCGTCAAGCTGAATCAATCCATTGTGGACCTGCGGGACGGACTGTTCGAAGTGATCCTGGTCCGCACACCGAAAACACCCATGGACCTGAACCGGATCATCACAGGTATTGCCAATGCAACCTTTGACAACGGTATGTTTGAGTTTTTTAAAGCCACCGATCTGGAGTTTCGCATGCCTGAAAATGTGAACTGGTCTTTGGACGGAGAAAAAGCGGCGGGTGGCATGCAGGTCAATATTCGCAACCTGCCTCACTCCCTCACGGTATATTATTAATTTGTTGCTTCGATAAGGAGGTTTTTATGTATTTTTTACAAGGGCTCACCATGGGACTGGCTTACGTAGCGCCGATCGGCATGCAAAACATGTTTGTGATCAATACGGCGCTGACCCAGAGCCGAAGCCGCGCTTATCTGACAGCTCTTATCATTATTTTTTTTGACATCACACTGGCGCTGGCCTGCTACTTCGGAATCGGCGCCGTGATCCAGAGTTCAAAACTGATCGAACTGGCGGTGTTGTTCGTGGGAAGCCTGGTAGTGATCTGGATCGGGCTCAGCCTCCTTCGCGACAAAGGAGAAATGAAAGAGAGCGCCAGCGTGGACATGCCGCTGATCAAAGTTGTCACCTCGGCCTGCGTCGTCACCTGGTTCAACCCGCAAGCCCTTATTGACGGATCCCTTTTCATCGGCGCAACGAGAGCCACGCTACCGGAAGGTGTTGATGTTCAGTTCATTCTGGGTTTTATGGCCGCATCTGCTCTGTGGTTTATCGGCCTGACCACAGTCATAACACTGTTCAGCGCGAAAATCACACCGAAGGTTCTGCGGATCATCAATATCATTTGCGGCTTGATCATCGTCTTCTACGGTCTAAAGCTGGGCTACAATTTCCTGCAGAAAA
>JAQUXD010000073.1 GCA_028692535.1 Eubacteriales bacterium
ATCGAACGAACGGTACCGGAGCTTATTTAGACATACAGTTCAGGTCTTCTCGATTTCAAAAGAGGAAATTCTTCTCGTATCGACCGGAGTCTTTCCGGATCCAGCGTACCGGTCAATATTCCGGGCATGGTGTCCAGTTCGCCCATAACGCTACCCCAGGGGTCGGTCATGGCAGAGTGTCCGTAGGCTTGATAGGGCAGGTCCGGATTCGGTGCGGGAGAAACGCCCAGCATATAGCATTGATTGTCAATGGCCCGCATCCGAAGGGAAAGGATCCAATGAGCTTCGCCGGTAGCCCTGCCGAAACTGGACGGAACGACAAGGATTTCGCATCCGGCCAGTGCCAGTTTTCGAAAATACTCCGGGAAACGAATATCGTAACAGATGCCGATCCCGATCTTACCCAGATCCGTGTCTACAGCACATACGGAATTTCCCGCAAGAAATGTGTCAGACTCTTTGTAGGAAACCTTTCCCGGAATATCCACATTGAACAGATGGGCCTTTCGATGGGTACCGATATGATTGCCGCAAGGATCGAACACCATGCAGGTGTTGTATAATCCGTTTTCTGTTTCTTCGGAGAACGATCCGCCGATCAAATAAATCCCGCTTTTCGCTGCGCATTCGGAAAGGGCTTCGGAAGTTGGCCCCAAAAGAGGCTCGCGATTTGCCCGCATGGATTTGTTTGTATAAGGACAAACGAACATTTCCGGAAGCGCCACAAGCCGCGCGCCCTGATCAGCTGCGTTGCGAACCTGTGTCAAGGCGTCCCGTACGGTTTCTTCCTTGTCGTTTGTGATTCGATTCTGACACAAAGCTACTCTGCATTCTTTCATGTTTTCCTCCGAGCTACCAAGCAGCTACCGTGCCGTCTGCTCTGGGTTCTGTTGCGCCGCCGTAAACCCCTTCGTCGGTCTTCCAGATGATCTGCCCTCGGCCAAAGCTCATTCGATCCTTAAACAATTGAATGTCGTGGCCTTTTGCCCGAAGTTCCTCGATCACTTCGGCGGAAAAATCATCTTCGATCTCATATTTCATGCCCTCGGTCCATTGGAAGCGGGGCGCATCCAAAGCTGCTTGAGGATTCATTCCGAAATCCAATGCATTGCAGAGGACTTGCATTTGTCCCTGGGGCTGCATAAATCCGCCCATAACACCGAAGGGGCCCACTGCTTCTCCGCCTTTGGACAGAAAACCGGGAATGATGGTATGGAATGCCTTTTTGCCCGGCGCGATGCAGTTTTCGCTTTCAGGGTCCAGTGAGAAGTTTGTGCCTCGATTTTGAAGGGATATACCGGTGCCGGGGACGACCAATCCGGATCCGAAGTTCCAATAGTTGCTCTGGATATAGGACACCATATTTCCGTCCTTGTCCGCCGTGCAAAGATAAATCGTGCCGCCACGGTTCGGTTTCCCCGGTTCTGCAGGCACTGCGCGGTCTCCGATGAGGCCGGCTCTTTCCGCCGCATATTTCTCCGAAAGCAGATCTTCTACGGATACTTTCATGAAATCCGGATCGGCAATGTATCGGTTGCCGTCGGCATAGGCCAGCTTGATGGCTTCCATCTGTTTGTGAAGCGTATCGGCGGTTCCGAAATCTCCTTCGGACAGGTGAAAATTCTTCAAAATGTTCATTGCCATCAGTACGATGATGCCGTCTCCGTTGGGCGGGATTTCCCAGACTGTATGGCCTTTGTATTCCACGTGGATCGGTTCCACCCAGCTGCTGCGATAATTCTCCAGATCACTTTTGCGGATCAGTCCTCCTGTTTCACGGGAAAAGACATCGATTCGATCTGCCAGTTCTCCTCTGTAAAATGCCTCTGCGTTTGTTTCAGCAATCAGACGCAACGTTTTTGCGTGGTCCGGCGAATTCCAGACTTCACCGGCTTTCGGCGCCCGCCCTTTGGGCATAAAGACGCGGAACAGTTCCCGGAAGCCGTCACTATGGGCCTGGACTCTCGGGTCCAGGATCTCTTTGCTCAGGCGATGGAATTCCTTATCCCAGAGCTTACTGATCACAGGGGAGAGGGGATAACCGTTTTCGGCATAGCTGACGGCTGCCCGAAAGGAATCTGTCAGGGGCAGAGCGCCGAAGCGATTCGCCATTTCCGCCCAGGCCGAAGGCGCGCCGGGAACCATCACGGTGTGCCATCCGGTTATAGGCATTTCAGTATATCCCATATCTCGGATCTGCTGGGCGTCGATCGCCATGGGTGCTTTGCCGCTGGCATTGAGTCCATATAGCTTTTTCTCTTTTTCGATCCAGACCAGGGCAAAGGCATCGCTGCCGATTCCGTTGGACGTTGGCTCCACGACGGTCATACACGCTGCGGTCGCTACGGCGGCGTCGATGGCATTTCCGCCTCTCTTCAATACATCAAGTCCGGCAGTGGCTGCCAGGGGCTGGGATGTGCAGACCATGCCGTTTTGCGCATAAATCATGCTTCTTCTGGACGGGAATGGATATTCTTGCGTCTGATGGTTCATCGTTGGACTCCTTTGCGATAAATTATGATAAAACGTTTGGTTTGATACTTTACCATTTGAAAAGGTCAAAAAGCCTGAACAAGATCGACTGATCCTTGTTTCGGCTGATTTTGCTCTTTCTTCGGTTGATGTGGCTCTTCACCGGCGTATGCCGGGGATAGGAAGGAGCTCGTGGCGGTTTGGATGTTTTTTTCATGGCGTTGTCCTCCTTCGTCATACACGTTTATGATAACTGAAAACAGGTTGCAAGAAAAGCGTTTCGCGAATAAAAAAAACGAAGCCGTCTTGAGACGACTTCGCATTTTGGTGCGGTAGAGAGGACTTGAACCTCCACGGTGTTACCCACACGGCCCTCAACCGTGCGCGTCTGCCGATTCCGCCACTACCGCAGGTTTCAACAAGGGATATGTTAGCATACGGTCCTGCTGTTGTAAAGTAAATTTTAAGAGTCAGACGGGGTTTTTTCTTCTTGCGCCAACCTCAGCCCAACGTAAATCCACTCAAGGCCAGCAAGCCAAGAATCAGCATGTGAACAGGATAAAAAGCATAGGAGGCGTACTGAAGGACCCAATGGTCCGCGCCGCGCGTTCCGTTGTACTTCCATATAAAAAGCAAAGCGAGAAGCGCAAAGCTTTGGAGGGGGAATTCTACGATGCGACCCAGCAACGGCAAACTGATATAAGCGCCGCTCATCCAAACCACATTGATCAGGATCATGCCCAGCAGATGGCCCAGTTTTGCGTAGCGCAGATCTCGCATTGTGTAGAACAACAGAATCGTGAGTACGCCAAACCCGTAATAATCTGTCAGAAGGCTGTCCGCAACATACATGGTAAAGGTGGCGATGATGATCGTTGCGATACCGGTAACTACGACATTGTCCAGCTTGGATTTTATAAAATGGATCGCCATTATGGCGATGAGCCCAAGCGCCAGAGTCCAAAGAACATTCTGATAGTTCGGATCTCCGAAACGTCCGCTTCGCATCAGATTGAAGGGAATTTCCGAAATGACGGCAAAAGCCAGGAGCCGAAGCAGGTAGTTGGAGCGGGAAGAGGTATGGTAAAATCCTTCCACCAGCAAGAAGGCAAACAGCGGAAAGGCAATCCGCCCGATATAGGTGAGCCATACGTACTCGTGCGCGATCGTGACCCATATGTGGTCGCAGAGCATCGTACCAATGGCAATAAGGCGGATTGCCTGTCCGGATAGTCCTTTATTTCGTTTAGGGTGAACCTGTTCCATCAAATACTGTATCCTTAGAGTATAAATATACCTGCTGCCTTGCAGAGCTCTTTCGTCTTCCGGTCCCAAACAGCCGACTGCACTTCTCCGATATGGGCGCTTCCCAGCAAGAGCATGCAGAGCCTGCTCTGCCCGATCCCGCCACCTATTGTATAGGGAAGTTCACCGGACAGCAAGGCTTTATGGAAAGGATAGGATCTTCTGTGGTCGCAGCCGGCCAAAGTCAGCTGACGATCCAGGGATTCGGGGCTGACTCGGATTCCCATGCTGGAAATTTCGATGGTGGAGTCCAGTACAGCATTGTGAAAGAGAATATCTCCGTTCAGCGACCAGTCATCATAGTCCGGCGCCCGGCCATCGTGGGGCTTGCCGCTATTGAGTTTGCCTCCGATCTGCATCAGGAATGTCGTAGGGTGTATGCGGGTATAGGCATCTTCCCGTTCTTTGGGTGTTTGATTCGGATAGAGGTCCTCCAGTTCCTGCGTCGTAATGAAGCTGATATTGCGATCCTTTCGCGGGCGTACTTCGAGCTGAGGGAATATGGCGCGAAGCGTATCCTCCGTATCGCAGATCGCCTCAACGATGGCGGTGACGGTTTCCTTTAAAAAGTCCAGATTGCGATCCTCGACCCGGATCACTTTTTCCCAGTCCCACTGGTCCACATACACAGAATGAAGGTTGTCCAGCTCTTCGTCACGTCGGATCGCGTTCATGTCGGTATACAAACCTTTCCCCACATGAAAGTCATAATCATGGAGGGCTTGACGTTTCCATTTTGCCAGTGAATGCACGACCTGAGCTTCTGCATTGATATCCCTGATATCAAATGTGACAGGTCTTTCGACGCCATTCAGGTCATCGTTGAGTCCGGTGGAGGCTTCCAGGAAGAGCGGGGCTGAAACCCGCTTCAGATTCAGGGCATCACTAAGCTTTTCCTCGAACAGAATGTGGATCATGCCGATGGCTTTCTGGGTGTCATAGGAACCCAAAGCGGCGCGATAGCTTTTCGGGATGATGACTTTGCTCATAATGATACCTCTTTCTTTTGCTTAAAAAATAAGTTATATTTCCAATGCTTCGAGAGAAGCGATTTTGGCTGAAACGCAAAACACTTCCATTGCGGTCTGCAGTTCGTTGACGGGCGGGTAGGAGGGCGCGATCCGAAGGAACCGATCTTCCGGATCGTTATGATACGGATGGGTTGCGCCAGGTTCAGTCAGAAGAACCCCTGCTTCTTTGCAGAGCTGATGGATCCTTTTTGCACAACCTTTGTTTCCGATATAAGTGATGAAATAACCGCCGTCAGGACGGACCCATTCTCCGGCGCCGCAACCATCCAGCTCGCTTTCCAGAATAGACAGTACCCGATCGAACTTTGGCCGCAGAAGCGCAGCTTGACGGTCCATCATGCGGCGTATGCCTTCGATGTTTCCGAAAAATCTTACGTGACGAAGCATATTCAGTTTATCCCAGCTGATGCTTTGTGCGGCAATCTGCTTTTGTGTATATTTGATATTTTCTACAGAAGCGCCGAAAAAGCCGACGCCGGCTCCGGGAAAGGTGATCTTGGAGGTGGAACCGAACAAATAAGCGCGGTTGGGGTTTCCGGCTTTTTTGCATTCATCGAGAATATTCAGCACCGGAACATCCTTGTAAATGTAGTGCATGCCATAGGCATTGTCCCAAAATATCCGGAAATCTTCGGCCTTTGTCTCCATGGAAGCAAGCGCGCGCACGGTTTCGTCGCTGTAGCAGCCGCCATAAGGATTTGTATATTTGGGAACACACCAGATGCCCTTGATCGTTTCATCTTCCTTCACCAGTTTGCGGATCGTTTCCATATCCGGTCCAAGGGGAGAGAGTTCTACCGGGATCATTTCGATTCCGAGAAACTCGCAGATGGTAAAATGACGATCATATCCGGGAACGGGGCAAATAAATTTCGTCTTTCCGCTCCTGATCCAGGGCTCCTTGCTGTCAAGCACGCCTTTGAGCATAGCCCGGGCGATGCAGTCGTACATGAACGTCAGTGAGGAAGAACCGACGATAATCGTCTCCTCTGCGGAGATTTCCAGATAGTTACCAAATAGCTTTCTGGCGTCCATGGAACCCAGCAACTCACCGTAATTTCTACAATCCACACCAAAAGAGTCCCTGCAGTCGCTTTCTCCGTTCAGCACATTCAGCATAGGCATGGAAAGCTCCAGTTGATCCTCCCCGGGTTTTCCCCGGGTCATGTTCAGTTGAAGACCTCGATCCAGATACTGCTGATAGCGTTCCAGCTGAGATTTTTTTTCGGCGCTTCGCTCTTCTTGTGTCATTTCCCGCAGATTTTTCATGATGCCCGTTCCTTTGCCGGTAAAGAGATGTGTTTTACATTTTCTGTAACTTTAGATAATATGCAGATATTATAAGCTATTGCATCGGGCTTGGCAAGATGATAATATTTCGTTTATATGCAGATACTTCAATGAATCAAGGAGCGCAGCGATGAATGAGTCCTGGAAAGAAATGACCCGCGAGCAGTTGTATCAACTGATCGAAAACTGCTCAAAAAACTGGTTGGCAATGGACGGTGTCTGGTTTCAGTCCATCGAAGAGCAGTACGGCATGGACGAAGCCATGAAGCATGATGAGGCTATTTGGCGGCGCTTTACCCGCATAGAGGCAAGACGCGCGAAAGATTTTTTGAAACTTCCCGACAGGGCCGGCCTGGACGGACTAAAAAGAGCACTGAATCTCCGCATGTATGCGAATATGTGCAATGATTCTGCCGAAATGAAAGACGGAGCCTTGATCTACAAAATCCGCGACTGCCGCGTACAGCGGGCCCGAACCTCGAAAGGGATGCCGATGCACCCTTGCAAGAGTGTGGGGGAGATCGAATACAGCGGATTTGCCGAAATCATTGATGACCGAATCAGCTGTGAATGCCTGAGCTGTTATCCCGATGTGACAGATCCCGATTACAGCTGCTGCTGGCGATTTACAATGGAGGAATCTCATGAATAGACCTGTGATCCTGGTAATCGACGGACAGGGAGGCGGCTTGGGCAAACAGATCATCGAAGGGATACGAAAATCCAAGCTGCTATGCAATATCATTGCCGTAGGAACCAACAGCATCGCATCCTCTGCAATGCACAAAGCCGGAGCTGATAACAGCGCCACGGGGGAAAACGCCGTGATTGTAAACAGTCGGAATGCCGATGTGATCATCGGCCCGATCGGCATCGTGATCGCTGATTCCCTGTTCGGCGAGATCTCGGAAGCCATGGCTGCCGCAGTGGGCAGAAGCAACGCAAGAAAACTTCTGATTCCCATCAATCTGTGTAACAACATCGTGATCGGCGTTCCTGATCTTTCCACGAATGCCATGCTTCGCGGTGTGTTGACTCAAGTGGAAGAAGTCCTTGACAATTTAAAATAAATCAAGTAGTTTAATCTTCAATGATACCACGAAGGTATTGCGAATTCCGGAAGAGGGTTCCAGCTTTGCGGTATTTTTATTTTTGGAGGAAAGAACAGATGCAACAGAATAAATCGATCTCAAATATGATTCTCTCCGGCTTGTTTTTAGCTCTCGGGCTGATTTTGCCGTTTCTGACCGGTCAGATCCAGCAATTCGGAAATATGATGCTTCCGATGCATATTCCCGTACTGTTGTGCGGCTTTGTTTGCGGCCCTCTTTGGGGCTTGGCTGTAGGCCTTACAACGCCGCTTTTGCGCAGCATTCTTTTTACCATGCCGCCTTTGTTTCCCATGGCCGCGGCGATGGCTTTTGAACTGGCTGCTTACGGTTTGCTGACCGGAGTATTGGGCAGAATGTTCTCAAAAGATAAAAAAGGCATCTATGCTGCCTTGATGATTTCAATGCTGGGCGGCAGGGTCGTTTGGGGCATGGCGGCCCGGATCTTTTTCGGCATTGCGGGAATGCCTTTTGATTGGAAAATATTCTTAGCCGGCGGGTTGCTCAACGCATGGCCGGGGATCCTGGTGCAGTTGATCCTGATCCCGCCTCTTGTTCAGACCATCCGCCGGATCACTGTGTCAGATCGCTGAGCTGAAACGGAAGAGCTTTTTCCAGTTCCTTCAGAGATAATTCCGTTTGAAGACCGATCTTGCCTGCGCTGATGATGATCGTATCCCAATCGGCCGCCGATTCGTCGATCCTCGTCGGAAAGTGTTTTTTCATGCCAAGAGGACTGCATCCGCCGTGAACGTATCCGGTCAGGGGCAGCAATTCCTTCGACGGAATCATCTCAATGGATTTTTCTCCCACGGCTGTCGCTGCTTTCCGCAGATCCAATTCCTTTGGTCCGGGAATGATGAATACGTAGTGCTGACCCGAACGCCCTGCGGTCACCAGTGTTTTGAAAATCCGCCCCGGTTCCCGATTCAAAGCCTTGGCGACATCTACCGCGGAGAGTGCGGCATTGCTTTTGTAAGAATGGGGGATATAGGATGCTCCTTGTTGTTCCAGTATGCGCATGGCGTTGGTCTTGTTCATGATAAGTTCCTTTCTCTGAATAGGATTTGGTTATCGATATCATTATACAGAAAAAGCGCCCCGTACGGGGCGCTTTCTGGCACGCCAGAGAGGATTCGAACCTCCAACCTACTGATTCGTAGT
>JAQUXD010000074.1 GCA_028692535.1 Eubacteriales bacterium
CTTCATATTCCGCAATGCGGTTTGTTCTCCGGTGATCGATGCAAAAAACAAAACTCACCGGTGCTTTTTCAATAAATTTTTGTCCGCGACTCAGCGTTACCAGGCGCTTTTTCCGGCTTGGTTCACGCACAACGATGATGCTTACTCTTTGAAATCCGCCGGAAGAAGGTGCGGAAACGGCCGCTTCCAGAAGCTGACGCATGACATCCTCCGGAATCTCATCGGCGAGAAAGTTGCGACAAGTCGCACGCTTTTTTAAAATGTCCAAGATCCCTCGGTCTTCGGCGATTTTATTCATACAACTGCTCCTTGCTCGGTTCTGATCAGCGCCTTTTCCATGCATCGATGCTGTCGACGACGCCAAGTTGATTGGAATATCCGTTTCGAACAACATATTCAAGATAAGACACGCCGGTTTGAAGCGGTTCGATGACAGTGACCGGACAGTTGGCATCTTTCAGTTTGTTCCGCAACATTTCTATCACTTTATGCATCCCGGTACAACCCAGTGTCAGTGCACCGACCTGTTCTTCTTGATGCATGATCGTGCAGATTTCTGTCAAGCGTTCCGCCAATAGGTCCAGATTGCCTTCCAGGCTGAGTACGTTCATGTCCACATCTCGAATGGCAACGATACGCTTCTCAAACCCGTTGAGAAGTGCTTTCCTCGATTCGCTGAGAATCCCTGCTTTGTCCGTCGTAATGATACCGACCCGGTCGGCAAGGCTCATCGCCGTTAAAACTGCCGGCTGATAGGCCCCGAAAACCGGAATCTGAATCAATTCACGCGCAGCATACACACCCGGATCATCAAAGCAGTTCACAAAAACGCCGTCCGCTCCTTCATTTTCCGCTTTTCTTGCAAGGCGTATCACTTCGGATCCATTCACGATGCCATGCAAGTCGCTTTCAATCGAAGGGAACCCGTATTCGACCTGCTCAAACGCTATTTGCGTGCCGGGCGGCAGTACTTCGCCAAGGTATTGAAGGTATTCAGGGTTGTCCCTGCTGTTTCTTACGACTGCATGAATGACCGTCAGTTTCATGGTTTTGCTCCTATTTGCAGAAAGGGACATATTCTACATCATGGCCGAAGCTCTTGGGTCCGAACACTTCCAGACCTCGGACGGTGGTCCACTCTGCAGGAGCAGGCAGCACGATGATGGAGGCGGAAGATCCAGTTTGCGCATTGGGATTCAGCTGAGGCATCTTCTCCTCATTGTTGAATACGCAGATCAAATCGGGCACGGTAGCAAAGTATTCTCCGTTTTTCCACATGATAATATTTTCATTCTGATACCAAATGCGGTATAGATCCTCGCCGGATTTGATTTCCATTGTACCGTACGTAAACCCTGCTTCTGTATACCAATCGTTTTTGATCACTGTTCCTTCTGCCACAAATTTTCCGCCGACTTCGTCCACGACTGCCTGTGCATAGTCTCCTCCTTGTTCTTTGGCCATCCGGAAGGCTTTGCCCACGCGTTCCGCATAGGTGATTGCCCCAAGAATCAAAGCATCTTTAAGAACAGCTGCCGTGTTGACATGGTCGCAAACCGCCATCGTATTCTGGCTCACCACAGCCAGTGCGCGAACCAGATCTTCCGCTCGCTCGTCATCGAATACATGTCGTACGATCAGACTTTCGCCAAACTTATTGCATAGGGACATCGGATAAATCGGAACACCCTTCAAATAGTACGTCGAGTGCTGCAGTCCGGGCACCGAACGGCCGGCAGGATCTGCATCAAGGATGGCCTTGCCGGCCATCGCTCCGGCATAAAAAGCTGCAGCGGTATTGCCTCCGCCCAGCTCTGTGGAAACGACCGATTTTAATGGTTTCTTCAAATATTCTTCCATGTTGGTGATCGACATGATGTGGTATTCCATCTCATAATTCGGAAGCCGTTTATACTTTTTTATTTCTTCATCCGTAAGAGGTGAAATTGCGCCGCAAGAATACGGCGTACCGATCAAGTCGTCCGGAGACAGCTCGTCGATTGTGACAAGATTGAATTCTTTTCCCAGATTGAGCGCATGCTCCACTTTCTGGACACCGACTTCAAGACTTCCGCCTCCGCCAGTGCCAAGGATCGTTGCTCCGACAAGAATGTCGACCAGTTCCTGATGATGTAATGTACGCATATCAATTCCTCCATCGTTTTATATTTTAAATTAAAATAGTTAACAAAGCAGCGCGTTCAACAGCGCTGGCAGTATGACACGTGGCACGAATACCCGTTTGCCCGAATGAGCCGATACAATGCCTCCGAGATCTCGAGTAAATCCCATACAGTCTGTCATCACGAGATCTACCTCATCACGGCGAAAGAGATCTGCCGTGGCAGCAAGCGCTTTTTCCGTACCGTAAGGAGAAGACGCCCGTATGATAGGATCGAATTCTTTGTATTGCTTGAGCGAATCCCGGATCTGTTCAGGCTCGGGAACGATACATCCCAGTCTGTTTACATTCATCGCTCTCAATAACGCCGGAATCACCCGTTCCGGGACAAGGACTGTCATCGACACATTCGGCACTTCAAAGTGGCCTGTGCAGAGAATCAGCGCCGCATCACATCCTTGACGGTCAAGCTCTATGATCTTTTTCTCCGTCAGTGCAATTGCCGTTTTTTCTGCAATCCGCACTTCTGTTCCGTCCGCAAGATTGCTCACGATAAATGCTTCATCACCTTTGGGGAATACATTCTGTTGCATGTATTCGGGATCCAGGCCATCAAGAATTCCGGTAAACATCAGTTCTGCATTGGATACGGCTTTGCAGAGATCTTCGTATTTATGTTCACCGCTCTGCCCCATACAGATAATTGCCGCCTTTTTGCGCATCTTTATTCCTCCTTGGTTTCTTCGTACAAAATACAAGAAACATAATGCTCCTTGTCCACATAGATTGGGTAGGGGTTCCACTCCGAACAAGCTTCGCACGCATTGGCGCAACGCGTGTGGAAGGAACAACCGGAAGGTGGATTGATGGGACTTGGTATTGTGCCCTCGAGCGTTACGATGTTTTCCATTCCCATTTTGTCGATTTTCGGAATCGAATTAAAAAGCGCTTTGGTATACGGATGTCTCGGATCATTGAACACCTCGGATGCCGGTCCAAATTCAACGATCTTCCCCAGATACATCACGGCGATCTTGTTCGCCATTTGATTCACAACACCGAGGTCATGACTGATCAAAATATTCGTCAGGTTGAATTCATCTTTTAAATCTTTTAAGAGCCCTAATATCTGAGCTTGGGAAAAAACATCGATCGAACTGGTAGGCTCGTCCAACACGACAAGCTTTGGATTGGATGCAAGCGAGCGGGCAATTGCGATCCGCTGTCTCTGTCCGCCGGAGAACTCATGCGGATACTTAAAAGCGTCTTCTTTATGAAGGCCCACCATTTCCAGCAGCTTATTGACACGGGAAAGGCGCTCGCCGCCTTTCAGTTTGCCGTAGGCGTCGATCGGCTCCGCCACAATATCTTTGACAAACCAACGCGGATTGAGTGACCAAAATGGATCCTGAAAAACGATTTGCACATTTTTCTTGAAAGCATTATCTGTTTTCTTCTTTTTCAGAAATGCGTTTTGTCCTTCGAACCACACGTCGCCGCCGGTCGGTTCAAAAAGACTCAGTATCGTATTGACCAATGTACTTTTGCCGCAGCCGGACTCGCCGACAATACCGAGCACTTCGCCTTTTTTTAATTCAAAACTGACATCGTCCACCGCTTTGAGTTGTTGCTTGTTCTTCGATAAACCCTTAGATACCTCAAAGTATTTTTTCAAATGCTCCACTTTGAGAAGAACTTCAACACCGGAATGGGCGGGAGCGCTCTTATTGGAAAGGCTTGCGGCCTCCACCAATAATTTCGTGTACGCTTGTTGCGGATTCAGTATGATATCCGAAGTATTGCCCTGTTCGATGATTTTTCCGCCGCTCAGTATTGCGGTTCGATCGCAGAATGCCGAGACGAGTCCCATGCTGTTTGAAATGAAGAGAACTGTCATATTCAGCTTTGTCTGCAGTTCTTTCAGCAAGAGCAATATGCTGGCCTGAATCGTTACGTCAAGGTTTCTCGTCGGCTCATCGGCGATGAGAAATTCTGCACCGCAGCACAATGCCAGTGCAATCACTACCCGTTGTCTTTGTCCTCCCGACAACTGATGCGGATACTTTGTCAGTGTGTTTTCCGCATCCGACAACCGAACCATGCCCAGCATATCAATGGCAAAATCGAGCGCTTCCGTTCCTTTGAGCCCTCTGTTTTTCGCAATAACATCGAGCATCTGCTTCCCTACGGTAAATACCGGATTCATGCAGCTCATGGGATCCTGGAAAATCATCGCGATTTTACGGCCTCTTATTTGCTGTTGCATTTTTCGCTGGGATACTTTCAGGAGATCGATTCCATCAAGAAGGATCTCCCCCGATATGATCTCTCCCGGAGGACACTGCAGCAATTGCAGGATCGTAAGCGCAAGGACTGTCTTGCCCTGCCCGCTTTCACCGACGATGCCAAATGTAGTCCCTTTATCTATCTCAAAATGATCGATATCAAGAACGGTTTCGACTCCCTCGTAGGTTCTATGATGCACTATGAGATTGTTAACTTCAAAATATACCATGCTCACTACCCCCTCTCCTACTTTTTCCGAGTTTTGGGGTCAAGTATTTCGCGAATACCGTCTCCGATCAAATTGAATACAAGAACTGTGATGAATATCGCAAGCCCGGGGAACACAGAATACCACCAAATGTCCGGGAAATAGTTTTTTGATACGTTGATCATGAGACCCCATTCCGGCTGCGGTGCCTGGGCACCAAGACCGAGAAACGAAAGTGCGGCGACGGTGAGTATTACGCCGCCCATATCCATGGAAGCTTGCACGATGACCGGTGATATCGTATTGGGTACGATATGCCGCATAATGATTTTCAGCCGCGAGGTCCCTATCGTCTCGGCAGCTTGCACAAATTTTCGTTCCTTCAAGGAGATTGCCTGTCCGCGAACCAGCCTCGTATACCATGGCCACCAGGACAGGGCGATGGCCGCAATGGCATTGTTCAGACTCGGTCCCATCGTAGACACGAACACAATGGCAAGCAGAAGCGGGGGGAAGCTCAGGAACACATCGGTAATGCGCATGATCACTTCATCCAGCACGCCTCCTATGGTACCGGCTATGGCCCCCAGCGGAACACCGATGATCAGTGCCAGCGCCACCGCAATGATCGCCGTTTTAAGAGAAACCCTGGAACCGTACAGCGTGCGACTGAAAATGTCCCGCCCCATTTCATCCGTGCCGAACAGGTGTTCTTTGCTGGGTTCGAGAAATTTTTCCTGCATATTGACGGCATCCTCGATATGTTCCGGATAGGGGATGATATAGGGGGCAAACAGCGCCGTCAGAATAATGGCCAACAGAATAAACATGGCTGCTGCAGTCAGTTTGTTGCGGCCAAGCAAAAATAATGATTCTCGAAAGTTGTGAATTTTGGGCTTCAAGGATTCTTTGATTTGAACCCATTTATGATTGTAATCCATGGCCTTCCTCCTGACTCACAAACGTATACGCGGATCCATAGCAATGATGATGTCTGCTATCAGATTCAGTATCACGTAGAAGAACGCCGAAACCAGTGATATTCCAACAATTGCGGGAAGATCAAGCGTCACAACTGATTTACTCACATAACTGCCCAGTCCGGGCCAGCTAAATATCGTTTCTGTCAAGAATGTATTGACAAGCGTATATCCCATGGACAATGCAACCACCGTTGCCGTTGCGCCCAGAGAATTCTTAAGGGCGTATCGCCAAAGTACACGGGTTTCTCTGATGCCATATGACCGGGATGCGACGATATAGTCTTCATTCAATATTTCCAGTAATGCCGAACGCGTCATTCTCGCAACAAGACCGATCGGGTATAAGGAAATCGTTATCGCAGGCAATATGATGTGCTTTAGTGCATCGATAAAGAGGTTCCACTGTCCCGTCAGAGCACAGTCCAGGATCAAAAGGCCGGTGATGTCGGGAATCGTAGAGAAAATAGAAGCTTCGACGCTGATTCGGCCGCCTAACGGGAGCCATCCCAACATTCGATAGAATATCAGCTGCAGTATTAGTCCCACCCAGAATGTGGGTAAAGATACAGCTCCAATGGAGAAAAAGCGGGAAACGTGATCCAAGAGCTTACCGTTCTTTTTCGCCGAATAGATGCCCAGCGGTATGCCGATCATCACCGCAAATAAGAATGCAATAATCACCAGCTCAAATGTTGCCGGCAAGTAGTTCGCAAGCTCCGTCGTGATTTCCTGCTTGGAATTGAGAGATCTCCCAAGATCGCCGTGAAGCAAATCTTGCAGATAGGTGCCATATTGTATATGAAGCGGTTGATCCAAGCCCAATTCGACAACAGCTGCAGCCTTTTGTTCCGGCGTAGCACGTGCACCCACCCATTTCGCAGCAGGGTCTGACGGGATCACACGCGCGATGAAAAAAGTAATTGTTATAACGCCTAGCAGCACAATCAAGCCGTTAAAAAGACGTTTAACGATATACCTTGGCATATGATCAACTCACCTCCTGATTTCGAGAGAGGCGCCTGCACACAGTTTGTAATGCATGAGGCGCCCCCTGGTTCCAGAAATTAATATCTGTGTTCAATGAAGCAGTATCAGGTGCTGTCTGCTGCTTAGTCCACTTGTTCGATTTCAAAATATTGTACGGCCGTCGGATAGGCAGGATTCCGGGAATAGCCATCGATTGATTTTGAAACAATCGATGCCACGACACGATCGTACGGGAATATCATATAGGCCTGGTCCAATACTTCTTCCTGGACTTCGATGAACAGCTGCTCTGCCTGGTCGCGGTCGGTAGCTGTCAATTGGTCAGCACTCTCGATTTTTGCATCCAGTGCCGGATCCTTGATGTACGACAGGTTGAAGAATACTTCATCCTCGGAATGGACCAGACTTTGGAACCATGAAATGGGACTTGCATAGTCCGGCCACCAAATCATGATAAACATGTCTTGTCTTTCGTCAGGATTCGGCGTTTTCGCATATTCCCAGTGAGAATCCCAGTTCCGCTCTCTGATGTCGACATTGATCCCGATCTGCTTCAGGTATACCTGCCAGAGTTGTGCAAGATCACGATAATCCGTGTTGCCGGATTGAATGGCAAACTCAAGCGTCAAGTCGGTCGTATCCACGCCGGATTTTGCGAGGTATTCCGCTGCCTTGTCGAGATCGAATGTATACTGCATCAAATCATCACTATGTCCCCAAAGGCCCGGAGGAACCATGCCTTTCGATTGAGCGCCCCGGTTTTCGAGCACACTTTCAACCACTTCTTGATAGGGGAAAGCGTAAGAAAGCGCTCTGCGGAAATCCGCATTGCTCTCCGGATATTTTTCGGTGTTCAAGAAGATCACGATATTATCATACGTTGTTTCATAAATTACGTTTAGGCTGTCGTTTTCCTTGACTGCCTTTAAATCCGTCGTGGAGAGCTGGTCTGCGATTTGTGCATCGCCGGATTCGAGCAGTTGACGTCTGGCACTGGATTCAACACTCTTCTTCAAAAGAACGTTCTTGTACGATCCTTCTTTCCATTCACGCCAATAGCCATCGTAGGCCGTTAACACTGCCTGGTCTGCTGCAGTGAGGCCTTTTACCATATAGGGGCCGGTCCCGCCGTCGTTGCCTTCCGGGGAGTTGAACCAATCGCTCTCCTGATCGCATGCGGCATCCGAAATGATGTACGCAGCGTATGCGGCTGTAGCAATCAGATCCACCGGAGCCGGTAATGAGCAATTAAATTTGACGGTCATATCATCGACTACTTCAATGGATTCGACCGATGCCCAGATGTAGGATGCACCTTTTCCCATTTCCATCGTGCGATCAATCGATTTTTTCACTGCCGCAGCATTCAGCGGCGTCCCATCATGAAATGTAACACCTTCCCGCAGTTTGAATTCCCAAACGGTTCCATCTTCGTTTTGAGTCCACTCCGTTGCAAGCAGCGGTTCGATTTCATTTGTTTCACTGTTATACCGTGTCAGCGTTTCATAGACATTCTGCAGAATGTATATGCCATTTGAGTTTTCTGCACTTGGATCCAACGTGATGTAAGGTTCCGAACTGATTGAATGGTACAGAACATC
>JAQUXD010000075.1 GCA_028692535.1 Eubacteriales bacterium
GTCATGGGCGCGACAAAGCGAATCGGCGAGATGCTCATTCAGGAGCGCGACAAGACATCCATCACCAACTTTGCGGCTGTTCGATTCGGCAACGTGCTGGGCTCCAACGGCAGTGTCATTCCTACATTTCGCAGGCAAATCGCCGCCGGCGGACCGGTTACGGTCACACACCAGGAGATCTGTCGATATTTCATGACCATTCCCGAAGCCGTGCAGCTGGTGATCCAGGCCGGCGCCATGGCTGCCGGCGGAGAAATTTTTGTTCTGGATATGGGCGAGCCGGTCAAGATTATGGAGCTGGCGGAAAAGCTGATCCGACTGTCCGGTTTTGAACCTTACGAGGACATCAAGATCGAGATCAGCGGTCTGCGGCCCGGCGAGAAACTTTTCGAAGAGCTTCTCCTGTCCGAAGAAGGTCTTCAGGATACAGCGCACCACAAAATTTTCGTAGGACATCCCACACCGGCCAGCGGCGGAATATTGAAGCTGCTGGATGAACCGGGTCTGTTGGAGGCAACCGTGCGAAGGATCAGCGAACTTTCGGATCAGCAGATTCGGATCTGGCTTCGGGAGCTGGTCCCCAATTACACAGCCACACCCAATGGGCACTACGAGCTATAGATTATTCGGCATTCAGCCAAACAGATGGCAGGGAGTAACAAATGAAGTGTTTGATTGAAATGAACGGGTCGATGGCCGGCCTGGATCCGGCAGAGATAAGAAGCATGCAGGAAGCGGCGGATCTGGCTGTTGCACGCCTGCATTCGGACAAGGAAAGCTTTACCGGCTGGGTGGATCTCCCGGAAACCTATGATCGGGATGAAATCCGGCGCATACGATCCGCGGCGCAAACGATCGCGCAACAATGCACCGCCTTGGTGGTGATCGGGATCGGCGGATCGTATCTGGGTGCTCGGGCAGTCTATGAGCTGCTGACGGGCAGCTTTGCGCACTTGCTTCCCCAAAAAAAGCCGAAACTTTATTTTGCGGGGCAGAACATCAGTGCGGTGTATCATAAAGAGCTGATGGAAGTTCTTGAGAGCCAGGAGTTCTGTCTGTGTGTGATCAGCAAATCCGGGACCACTGCCGAACCCTCCATCGCCTTTGCGCTCCTCA
This sequence comes from Eubacteriales bacterium, assembly GCA_028692535.1. Classification (GTDB taxonomy): domain Bacteria; phylum Bacillota; class Clostridia; order Peptostreptococcales; family Anaerovoracaceae; genus UBA10908. Next base: position 1,117 of record JAQUXD010000075.1, read on the forward strand.
AGGATGCTTTGATCCTTCGCTACGGCAAAGAAGAAGCCGCCCGGCGGATCTATGCCATCACCGATGCGTCCAAGGGTGTTTTGCGGCAAGAGGCTGAGAGAGAAGGATATGAGACCTTTGTGGTTCCCGATGATATCGGCGGCCGCTATTCTGTTCTGACGCCGGTGGGCTTGCTTCCTTTGGCCGCCGCCGGCTTCGATCCCGAGGAATTTTTATCGGGAGCAAGGGCGGCCGGTCAGGATCGGGAGCTCATGGATCAGGCAAGGGAATATGCTGTCGGACGGAATCTCTTATACAAAAAAGGAAAGCATATCGAAATCTTTGAATCTTACGAGCCACGGTTTGCTTTTTTTGCCGAATGGCTGAAACAACTTTTCGGCGAGAGCGAAGGAAAGGGTGGAAAGGGTATTTTTCCGGCTAGCCTTAATTTCAGCTCTGATTTGCACTCCATGGGGCAATTCCTGCAGGAAGGCACCCCTTGCTTTTTTGAAACGATTCTGGAAGAATGCCGACCCGCTGCGGATCTTTGCGTTCCGAACTCCGCAGGATCGCCGCTGGCGGGGAAAAGTGTCAATGATATCAACCGGGCCGCCTTGGAAGGGGTGGCCGCGGCGCATCGTCAGGCGGGGATCCCCATGTTCCGCTTTGAGCTGAAAGAAAAAATCTCTCCACAAATTCTGGGGCAAGTGGTATACTTCTTCGAGACGGCTTGCGCGCTGTCTGCCTACATGATGGGTGTGGATCCCTTCGATCAGCCCGGCGTGGAAGCCTATAAAAGGGAAATGAGAGAGAGATTATAAAACAAAGGGGAATACTATGAATAAAAAGAAAATAGTTACCACATTTTTGCTGGTGTTTGTTCTTGCAACAGCGGTGATGGTGCCTATTCGCCACGTATTTGCCAAGGTGGGAGGCAGTACAGTGTTCGAAGCCGAGGAACGGCTGCTGGATGAAATGACGCCGATCACTGTTGACGAAGACAGCCCTTTCTACGAAGTTTTTCAAAGCAAGGATCGAGTTAACTTCCTGCTCATGGGCGTCAGCGACGGGATGTCCGATACGCTGATGCTTGTCAGTTACGATATGATCAATCAGTATATCAATATGATTTCCATCCCCCGGGATACATTCTACTTCCGCGAGGGCTATTCCAACTACGCTTTTCATAAGATCAATTCCATCTATCATTCCGAAGGTGTTGCGTCCGTTGCCGAAGCCGTGTCGGAAACCCTGTACGGCATGCCCATCCATTACTATGCCATCGTGGAGTACGAAGATATCCGCAAGGTGATGGATGTGGTCGGCGGCGTCAAAGTGGATATTCCTTTCTATATGAAATATATCGATTCCACGAAAGGCAAGGAGCTGTACATCGACATTCCGGCGGGCGAACAGACTATTGACAGCAGCAATGTGATCGAATTCCTGCGCTTCCGAAAGACGAACCCAGCCTTTGCGCGGCAAGGATACAAGAGCTACGAAGCCGGGGATATCCAACGGATCCAGACACAACAGGCGTTTGTCAAAGCCGTGCTCAAGGAATGCCTGAAGCTGGGCAATCTGAAGGACATCGCCAAGGTGACGCTCCAGAATGTGGAGTCCGACCTGACGTTTGCAATGGCCGGGAAGCTGGCACTCAAAGCCATGGGCGGTCTGTCTTCGGAAAGCGTCAGCGCCTATACCTTGCCCGGCAGGGATAAAATGATGCACGAACTGTCCTTCTGGGTTGCCGACGAAGAAAAAGTGGGAGAAATGCTTACGGAAATTTATTCTCTGGAAGTCGAAACCACCACGGAAGGGGCTATCGATACTCCTACGGGAGCGCCGGAGGAAGAATAGCGCAGACGTCGAATTCTTGCATTTGGGCCAATCTCCAAAATTTAATTCAAAAACGGACGGATTTTTGTTTCCGTCCGTTAATTTTTGTAGAGACTTTGATTTGTGTCTTGTACACAAAAAAAATGCATTAAAACTGTTGACAATCAACGAATCTTCCACTATTATTAGGTTTACTATTTGACTTTTCCCGGACGAATTCACGGCCGGGTATAATCAAAATCAAGAAGAGGTGTGAAAATGAAAACAAAAAAAATCCTGACACTTGTTTTGGCAATGGTCATGATCATGAGCCTGGCCCTTACCGGCTGCGGCGGCGGCGGCGGCGAGACCGGCGGCGACGAAACCTATAAGATCGGCGTCATCGCTCCCCTTACCGGCAACGTTTCCGTTTACGGCATTGCCGTAAAGAATGCAGCTGAACTGGCCAAAGACGAGATCAATGCAGCCGGCGGCATCGGCGGGAAGATGGTTGAACTGGTCATCATGGACGACAAAGGCGACTCCACCGAAGGCGTCTCCGCATTCAACAAACTCGTCAGCGACGGCATCACCGTGGTACTCGGCCCCGTCACATCCGGTGTTACCGGAGCGGTCACAAGCATTGCCAACAGCGAAGGTATCGTCATGCTGACGCCTACATCCACTGCCGACACCATTACCACAGAATCCGACTACGTGTTCCGTTCCTGCTTTAAGGATTCCTATCAGGGAATCATGGGCGCCAAGTTCCTGTCCGAAAACGGCTACACCAAAGCAGCGGTTCTCTACTGTGCAGGCGACACTTATTCCAAGGGTCTCCGGGACGCATTCGTAGCGGCAGCTCCCGACTTCGGCATCGAAGTGGTCGTAGATGAAGCCAGCTCCTCCATGGATGACACGGACTTCACAACACAGGCTACCAAGATCGCAGCGGCAGGCGCAGATTCTCTGTTTGCGGCATACTATTACAACGCAGCCGGCCCCTACATCATTCCTCAGACCAGAGCAGCCGGATTCACCGGCGCCGTTATGGGTCCTGACGGATTTGACGGTATCGTGCCTGACTACATTACCGGCACTATGGCGGACTACAACAACGTATTCTTCACGAATCACTATTCCACAGAATCCGAAAGCGAAATCGTTCAGAACTTCATCACGAACTATAATGCTGCTTACGGAGAGACCCCCAACGCGCTGGCCGCGCTGGGTTATGACGGGATCTACATGCTCTTCAAGGCCATCGGCGAAGCCGAAAGCACTGAAGCAGCGGCTGTCAAGGCTTCCCTGGACGGCATGGAGTTCGAAGGCGTCACCGGTACTTTCGTGCTGGATGAGACCGGTACTCCGGAAAAATCCGTTGCGATCATCGAGCTTTATGAAGATGGCGACAGTGTAAGCCAGAAGTTCAACAAGACCCAGAACTAGTCACGGAAAGCACCCTTTTACAGGGGCAGACAATATGCTAAAATGGAGAGGCGCGAAACGACAGCAATGCCTTCGTGCCTCTCGTTTTCCATGTATAGGGCAGCGCCGGCCCTAACGAAACGGCGCACCGCATAAGAAGAATACCACGAAAGGCGGATTCGAAATTGAGCGAGTTCATACAACAAGCCATCAACGGCCTTCGGATGGGCAGTGTCTACGCTTTGATCGCACTGGGCTATACCATGGTCTATGGGATCATCCGACTGATCAACTTTGCCCACGGAGACTTTATCATGGTGGGGGCCTATACGATGATCTTCGTCATCCCGGTGATGCTGGGCTTTGGGCTTCCGGCCTGGACTGCGGTGGCTGCAGCGGTGATCGTTGCCTCTGCCGTGGGTGTCACCACAGAGGCGGTAGCTTACCGGCCTGTGCGCAAAAGAGGCACGCGGATGTCGGCTCTGATCACGGCCATTGCCATGAGTCTCTTTCTGGAGAATCTGGCACAAGTATTATTTACGTCTAATCCACGGGTCATCAAGGCTTCGATTTTCAGCCTGCCCGCTGTTCAGATAGGCGCCGTCAAGATCGACGGCACCACGCTGGCTACCATTGCGATCGCAGCGGTCACCATGGTGGGCCTGCAATTATTTATCCATAAGACTAAAATGGGACGGGCCATGCGGGCCGTTTCCGAAGATAAACAAGCTTCTATCCTTATGGGGATCAACGTCAACCGAACGATCACCCTCACCTTTGCCATAGGTTCGGCTCTGGCTGCTGTAGCGGCGCTTATGTACTGCGCGCAGTATCCTTCCGTGATGCCCACCATGGGCTCCATGCTGGGCTTAAAGGCCTTCGTGGCCGCCGTATTGGGCGGGATCGGCATCATGCCCGGCGCTATGCTGGGGGGGCTGACCATCGGTCTTGTCGAATCTCTTTCCAAAGCCTACAGCGCAACGCTTACCGGCGGGATCATCACGTCGGCGTTTTCGGATGCCGTAGTCTTTGGGATCCTGATCATCGTTTTATTGGTGAAGCCGGCCGGGATCCTGGGGAAGAATCAAGGAGAGAAGGTGTAGCGATATGAAGATGCCTCAAGAGATCAAAAAAGCATCCACTATGAACCTGATCGCCGTCGCGATTCTTCTCGGCGCTATCGCCTGGCTGGGTTTTGCGCAAGTGTTTTCCTCCTATATCGTAGGGATATTCTGGCTTTCATGTATTGGAATCATTATGGCCACCTCTCTGAATCTGACCAACGGTTTTCTGGGCCAAATGGCCCTGGGGCATGCAGGATTCATGCTCATTGGCGCCTATACATCGGCGCTTCTGTCTCTGGCTATGGTCCGGGCGGATGTGTTGGCCGGTGAAGGTGTTCAACAGCTGATACGATTCGTTATCTGCATTGTGGCCTCGGCGCTGCTGGCCGGACTGTTCGGTATCCTTGTCGGTATTCCGGCGCTGCGTCTTCGCGGAGACTATCTGGCGATCATTACGCTGGGCTTCGGTGAGATCATCCGGGTCGTCATCCAGGGCATTCCCTGGGCCGGCGCAGACGGACTGGGCCAAGGGTCGGCAAGTCCGGTACTTTACAAGACCGGTCTGGGTTTCAATAATGCAACGAAATCCCATTACATGTTTTTCATCGCTTTGCTCACAGTGCTCTGTGTGGCCGTGATCCTGACGTTTATCCGATCTCGTTTCGGACGGGCCATCATTTCCATACGCGACGACGAGATCGCCTCTGCCGCCAGCGGCATCGATACTACGTTCTACAAAGTGATGGGCTTTGCCTTTTCGGCTATGTTTGCAGGCATCGCAGGATCGATCTTTGCTGCCTGCTATTCTTCCCTCAACACGGGGAATATGGGTTTCATGGCGTCGGTCAACTACTTCGTGATGGTCGTGTTCGGAGGAATGGGTTCCATTACCGGCTCTATCGTAGCCGCCATCGGGCTTACAACGCTCAACGAAGCGCTGCGCTCTTTTGACGAATACCGGATGCTTGTGTACTCCGTGGTTTTGGTCCTGATGATGATTTTCCGGCCTACAGGTTTGATGGGCACATACGAATTTTCTCTGACCAAGACCCTTGGCCGCTTCCGGGGCAAAGGCGCGGGAAAGAAACAGGAAGAGGAGGTGCAGGCGTAATGGATAACGGCACACAGCTTTCCACAGACAGAGAAACTCCCCTGATCAAGGTCAGTCATCTGGGCATCACCTTCGGCGGTCTTCGGGCTGTGAACGATTTTAATCTGGAAATCGGAGAAAATGAACTGGTAGGTTTGATCGGTCCCAACGGGGCAGGAAAGACCACCGTCTTCAATCTGCTCACCGGCGTCTATGTTCCTACAGAAGGAGATTACTTTTTCCTCGGGCAGCGCATGAACGGTAAAAAGACCCATCAGGTGGTCCAAAGCGGCATCGCCAGGACGTTCCAGAACATCCGTCTTTTCAAGCAGATGACGGTGCTGGAAAACGTGAAAGTGGCGATGAACCCTTATTATTCTTACAACTTGTTTTCCGCCCTGTTTCGAACGGGGAAGTATTGGGAAAGCGAAGCGGAAAATGAGGCCAAAGCCCGGGAACTCCTGGAGATTTTCAACCTGCAGGACAAAGCGGACTACATTGCGGAAAATCTGCCTTACGGGCAGCAGCGGAAGCTGGAGATCGCCCGGGCTCTGGCCACGGGCATGAAACTCTTGCTTTTGGACGAGCCGGCGGCCGGCATGAATCCCACTGAAACGGCCGAGCTGCTGGAATGTATTCGCATCATCCGTCAGCGATTCAATATCTCCATCCTCCTGATCGAACACGATATGAGTCTGGTCATGAAAATTTGTGAGCATATCATCGTTATCGACTACGGGACCACCATCGCCCGGGGGACTCCAGAGGAGATCTCCTCTGATCCGAAGGTCATCGCCGCCTATTTGGGCGAAGAAGACTAGTGTCACGGGAAAGGATTCTATTAAGATGCTAACGATTGAAAATCTACATGTGTCCTACGGCGCGATTCATGCGATCAAAGGAATCAGCCTGAAAGTCCTGGACGGAGAGATCGTATCTTTGATCGGCGCCAACGGGGCGGGCAAGACCACCATCCTCCATACGATCACCGGACTGATCTCCGCATCCGAAGGGACCATCGAATACAACGGAGCGGATCTGCGCAAAACAGCGCCCAACAAGATCGTTTCCATGGGACTGGCTCACGTGCCCGAAGGACGCCACGTCTTTACGCGTATGACGGTCCAGGAAAACCTCTACATGGGGGCTTTTCATCGCAAAGAAAAGCTTTCTGAAATGGATGGGGATCTGGAACGGGTCTATGAGAGCTTCCCCCGGCTCAAAGAGCGGGAAAAGCAGCTTGCGGGCACTTTGTCCGGCGGCGAGCAACAGATGCTGGCCACAGGTCGAGCCATGATGAGCAATCCGAAGATGATCGTCATGGACGAGCCTTCGATGGGGCTTTCTCCCATGCTGGTCCGGGAAGTGTTTCACATCATCGAAAAGATGCACGAAAGCGGCATCACCGTTCTTCTTGTTGAACAGAATGCCAAAATGGCTCTGTCCATCGCAGATCGAGCCTATGTGCTGGAGACCGGGCGCATCGCCATGGAAGGCGATGCGGAAGAACTGCTCAACGATCCCCGAGTCAAAAAGGCGTATCTGGGAGCTTAATACGACGGGCGCTGCAGCGC
>JAQUXD010000076.1 GCA_028692535.1 Eubacteriales bacterium
TGATGAATGCCATCACATGCCAGCGAGGACATATCAAATCCCACTACAGTACTATACGCCGCAGATTTTGTTAGGCTTGACTGCAACACCAGAACGTATGGACGGAGAAACAGATAAGATTTTGAATTATTTCCATAAACGAATTGCCGCTGAAATTCGATTACCTGAAGCCATTGATAGAAAGTTGCTATCTCCCTTCCAGTATTTCGGCGTGACCGATATCATTGACCTCAAAACTCTGAGATGGAGTGCGGGTGGTTACGACAAAGTAGAATTATCGAATATTTATACTTTAAGTGGTCAGATGGCCAATCGTCGAGCTGATTTGGTCGTATCGGCTTTGTACAAATACGTAACGGACATCAATGATGTGAAAGGTCTTGGATTCTGCGTTTCCATTGAGCACGCAGAATTTATGAGCCGTTACTTCAATAAAAATAACATCCCTTCTATCTGCTTAACCGGTCGATCATCTGATGAAGAACGAAAAGCAGCAAAACATAAATTGGTGGAAGGCAAAGTTCGCTTTATTTTTGTGGTAGATATTTATAACGAAGGTATTGATATTCCAGAGTTAAACACGGCTTTATTCCTTCGCCCTACTGAATCTCTAACGATCTTCCTGCAACAGTTAGGTCGTGGATTGCGCCTTGCGGAAGATAAAGAGTGTCTAACTGTTCTAGATTTTATTGGTCAAGCAAACAAGAAGTATAATTTTGAAAATAAATTTGAAGCGTTACTTTCAGATACAAACCGCAGTGTGACTCGTGAGATCAAGGATGATTTCATCTCTGTTCCAAAAGGTTGCTATATCCAATTGGAAAAAGTGGCCTCAAGATACATACTTGAGAACATACGCGCATCCTATGGTAATAGGGCTGGCTTAGTTGCACGCATAGCTACCTTTAGCGAAGATACTGGTTTAGATTTAACATTATCTAACTTTTTGGAATACTATCATATGAATCCCCGGTCAATTTATAAATATGCAGCTTTTTCACGGCTCTGTGTTCAAGCAGATGTAAAGGATGATTTTATAGAACCACTGGAAGAAACTATGAAAGGAGCATTTAATCGCTTTTCATCAGTGGATTCTCGACGTTGGATTGATTTTCTGGTGCGACTCCTAACAGAAAATGACTTGACACTAACGCAAGCCGAGCAGCGAATGCTGCAGATGTTCCAGTTCACTGTTTGGCAAAAGCCTTTTGAAGAATGTGGTTTTGCTTCTATTCTTGATGGAGTTCTTGAAATGAAAAGAAATCCGTTCATGTGTGCAGAATTAGTGGAATTGCTCAAATATAATTACAGCCGGATTGACTTTATAGATCAGCCTGTTGATCTTGGTTTTGATTCTCCCCTCGATCTTCATTGCACATATACTCGGGACCAATTGCTTGTTGCACTTGATTTCTTAAAACCGTCAACTGTACGAGAAGGTGTCAAATGGCTCTCAGATAAAAAGCTTGATGTATTGCTGATTACATTGAATAAGTCAGACAAAGACTATTCGCCAACTACCATGTATAACGATTATTCAATTGATGATGTTTTGTTCCATTGGCAGAGCCAGAGCACCACTTCCGAAAACTCACCAACTGGAAAGAGATATATAGGTCATCGCCAGAATGGGAGTAAAGTATTGTTGTTTGTTCGCGAATTTAAGAATGATTCAACTAACGGCTTAGCCGCCGCTTATACTTATCTTGGTACAGCAAATTATGTGAGGCACGATGGTTCAAAACCAATGAATATCACTTGGAAGTTAAATGAACCCATTCCAGCCAAGTTCCTCAAGAAGACCAACAAGTTGGTTGTCGGATAAATTATGACACAAGTCGTCGCGGCCCTGATCCGGGATCAGGATAAATTCATGATCTGCCAGCGTCCGGCCCACAAGGCCCGGGGTTTGCTGTGGGAATTTGTCGGCGGCAAGGTGGAGCCGGGTGAGACCAGGGAAGAGGCGTTGATCCGGGAATGCAGGGAAGAATTGGGTGTCACTGTGGATGTTGGAGAGGTATTTCTGGAGGTCGACCATGTTTATCCGGATATTTCCGTGCATTTGACGCTGTTTCATGCTACTATAAAAAAAGGAGCTCCGCAGTTGCTGGAGCACCGGGATATGCGGTGGATCGCCTCGGAGGAGATCCCGCAGTATAGCTTTTGTCCCGCGGATCAGGAGATCTTGCAACATTTGATCAGGAGGTAACGATATGAATCCCGTCAAACGAGCATTCGAAGCATCCGATGACTATGCGAAGCAGTCCACCTGGATGGATTTTGCCCTTATAAAGACTTGTCTTTGCGCCCTGGGCGTGATGATCGGCATCGGCCTGCCGAAAGAAAGTCGCAAGCCGGCCTTCGGCGTGGCGGCGGTTGCCTATGCGACCACTTATGTGGCCATCATGGCCAAATTCCTGCCTATATTGAAAGAGCATATGGAGAAGGAATAGCTTATTACTCAAACCGAAATCGAAGATTACAACGGGTATTTAGAATTATTTCTAAATACCCGTTGACTTTTTATGGAACAGGTGGCACTATCTATTTAGAAATATTTCTAAATGAAATGAGGTGATGCGGATGGGATTCCCGGAAACGTTCAAAGCTTTGTCCGACCCTGTCAGAAGAGAGATCCTGATGATGCTAAGGGATGGAAGGATGTCTGCCGGAGAGATCGGGCAACGGTTTTCCATGACCGGCGCAACGATATCGTATCATCTGTCCCAGTTGAAAAAAGCGGATCTGATATTTGAAACGAAGTACAAAAATTTCATCTACTATGAGATCAATGTTTCGGTATTCGAGGAAGTTATGCTGTGGCTTTCACAATTCGGAGGAGAAAACCGTGGAAAAGAAAACGAATAGTACGCTGATCATCACAACGTTGGTATGCTTGATGCCGATGCTCTTGGCGCTGGCGCTCTATGACAAATTGCCGGCGCAGATCGCGGTCCATTTCGACGCTATGGGCGAACCTGACAATTACCTGCCAAAAGCGTTGGCGGTATTCGGGCTACCGGCTTTTCTGGCTGCCATCAACCTGTTTACCCATTTTATGTTGGATCACGACCCGCGGCGGGAAAACGCTTCCGCATCGATGAAACTGATAGGGAAGTGGGCCGTGCCCTTGATATCGGTCATTGTGATGCCGGTGACGCTGTTTATGGCCATGGGCGCGGAAATACCCATCACCATGCTGGTGACGGCGCTTGTCGGGGTGCTGCTTGTGGTTTGCGGAAACTATCTGCCGAAATGCAGACGTAATTATACGGTGGGGATCAAGCTTCCCTGGACGTTGGACAGCGATGAGAACTGGAACAAGACCCATCGTTTTGCCGGACCGGTTTGGGTGGTCGGCGGGATCTTGTTCATCGCAACGGCCTTTTTTGATACGTTGTATGCGGGATTAGGAGTTATTACCGTGATGGTTGCGCTTCCGGCCGTTTATTCGTATTCTGTTTACAGGAAACAATCGCGTTCAAAATAAGCGCTGAAAGCGACTGGAGGTTCTTTTGCGAGAGATCGACATTATGGCGGCGGAAGCTGCTGCTGACGATCAGAAACTGGAGGATTTCGTGCTGAAGCACGAAGGTTTTGTGCTGAAATGCGCTGCCGATGCTACGGGCAGGTACATGACAAAAAGCGATGACGAATGGTCTGTGGCCCAGTATGCCTTGATAGAAGCGCTGCGGAGCTATGATCTGGAAAAGGGAAGCTTTTACGGCTATGCAGCCCTCGTGATCCGCAGGAAACTCATCGATTATTATCGCGGTCAGCAGAAATACCGTCCGGAACAAACCGTGGATCCTGCTGTATTCAGCGCAGATCCTGTTGATGCGGAATCCGTTGACTATACCGCGTACCGGATCGCAGAAAGCCTGACAGCTGCGGACGAAGGCGAGGCCCTCCGCCTTGAGATCGAGACCGTCAATGCGTTATTTCGGACCTACGGATTCTCCTTTTATGAACTGGCCGCCTGCTCGCCGAAATCCGAGAAGACCAGACGTTCCTGCGCGGCGGCTGTGGGTTACCTGCTGGAACATCCGCTTCTGATACACCAGCTTCGAACATCCAAAAAATTGTTGATCGATACAATCGCAAAAAACTGTCGCATACACCGAAAAATATTGGAAAGACATCGTAAGTATATAATAGCGGCAGTGGAAATTCTTTATGGAGATTATCCGTACCTTGCCGAATATTTAAAATATATCAGAGAGGAAACAGGCCAATGAGAGCGGTGATCGTCGAAATCAAAAACAAGACGGCAGCGGTTTTGCTTGCCGACGGCAGGATCGAAAAGATCAGAGACAACGGATATGCGGTCGGGCAGATCCTTGACGTCACCGCCAGACAGGCATCCGCAAGGAATCGGCTTGTCCGGCAGCTGGCTTCGATGGTGGCAGTGATCGCGATCGGAAGCGCCAGTGCTTTTGCTTATTACACGCCCTACTACTACGTAAGTCTTGACGTAAATCCGTCATTGGAGTATTCTGTAAACTATTTTGATCGGGTTCTGTCTGTGAAAGTTCTTGATAAAGATGGAATTTTAAATGAGGCGGAGCTGGAAAACCTTCGCAATAAAAAGATTGAAGAGGCCGTTACGGAAACTGTGGAACAGATCCGGGAAGAAGGACACCTGGAGCCCGAAGCTGCAAACGGCATCTTGATCGCAGTCTCCGGTAAAAATGAAGAAAAGGCGGAAGATCTCGGGGTTGCTTTGCAAGAAGCCGTAAAAGAGAAAGCGGAGCCCGGAAAGCCCATGGAAGTCGAAACGTCCAGCGTTAAAAAAGAAGACATTCAGGAGGCCAAGGATCTTGGCGTATCCGCCGGGAAGCTTCGCTTGGTGGAAAGCCTGGAAGAGAGCGCGGAAGCGGGTACCATCGACAAGGAAGAATGGCTCTCCAAGCCTGTTAAAGAGATCATGGACGCGATCAAAGAGAACAAGCGCGAAGAGAAGAACAACAAAAAAGAGGAGAAGCAAAGCGAAAAGGGCCAAACGGAAAAAGGTAAAAAAAATTGAGCACACCCCAAAATCCGTCGTTGCATTATCGTATTGATATAATAAGCCAGTATATCTGTTTATTCAGGAGGTACGAACATGAAACGAAGATTTTATAGCAGCATCGCATGGGTGCTTGTGTTGATGATGGTTGCAGGCTTTTCTCCGGTCTATGCCGTCGGATCGGATTTCAGCGGAACGGTTGCCAAGACTGTGCCCTTGCCCGATGTGATCACGTTCACCGCGGCTGATTTTACCGAGCTTTATAAGAGAGACATAGACACCATGGATGCGGTTGTCATCACAGGAGCGGATCCTGACTTCGGCGCTCTGAAGCTTGAAGAAGAGAGCGCTTTGGGTGAGCGGATCGACATGGAAGATATTCAGGATGGGGTGTTGACCTTCGTTCCAACGGATACAGGTGTTGTTTCTTATACCGTCACTGCGTATGCCTTTGATGAGGAAGAGCCTGCCGGCGCTGCGACGTTGACGGTCACCGTGGAGGAATCCACAGACGCAGGGAATGCCGAATATACCGTAGACGAGAACATGCCGATCCGGCTTTCGTCGGTCTATTTTGCGGAGGTTTTCCGTGGGGCAAACGGAAGAGAGTTGTCCTATGTAAAGTTTGATATCCCCGGGGCCGATAAGGGTGTACTGTATCTCGACTATACATCTGCTGTTCTCTTTGAAGCTCGGATCACTGCGACAGAAAGGTATTATGCGGACACGTATCCCGGCATTTCGCGCATCACGTTTGTGCCGGCAGAGGATTTCTCCGGCACGATATCCATTCCTTACACCGGATACGCCGCAGATGATTCTGCGTATTGGGGCATGCTGACGATCCATGTGCGCGATGCCAGCGCAGAGGAGATCGCCTATTCGACAGAAGCAGAGGAAGCAGTCTCCTTCGATGCGGAAGATTTCGACGAAGTTTGCTTGGAAATGACCGGAGACGAACTGTCTTATGTCATCTTTACGCTTCCAGCGCCGTCCCACGGCAAGCTTTATTACAATTACAGGAGCGCAACCGATTACGATGCCCTTGTTCTGACGAATGCAAAATATTTTAACAGCGCAGAACCCGGCCTGTCCGGCGTTGATTTTTTGCCTGCTGTCGATGTGACAGGCACTGTCAGAATATTGTATAAAGGATATAGCGTGGAGGGTGAGAGCTACAACGGCACAGTTGCTGTGACAGTGGATGCGGCAGAAGAGGAAGAGGACGAGGAAGAAGAAGTACCCGAAGAATCCGAACACTTCAGGGATGTGGGCAAAAATATTGCCTGGGCTGCGGAAGCCATCGACTACCTGTACGAAGAAGGCATTTTACTGGGTGACGGCGCCGGATATTATAATCCCCGGGCCAGCATTTCCAGGGGAGATTTTATGATGATGCTCTCCAGAGCCTTTGATCTTGATACAGCGTTCGAGGACAATTTCACCGACGTTGACAAAGACGATTACTATTATAAAGCGGTCGGTGCCGCCAAAAAGTTCGGGATCACGAAAGGCTCCAATGGGAAATTCAATCCCCGATCCGCATTGTCAAGACAGGATGCCATGGTTTTGATCCTTCGGGCCCTCGAAGCAGCGGATATCGATTTGGAGGAAGGAGCGGAGGAAGTGTTGACGCCGTTCAAGGATCAGCACAAAATTTCGGACTATGCCAAAGATGCTTTCCAGGCGATGGTGCGTGCAGGGATCATTAAAGGCAGCGGTAAATTTCTGAATCCGAACAGCAGTGTGTCCCGCGCAGAGATAGCCGTGATCCTGTACAGGATCCTGACGCTGTAAGAAATGAATAAGCCCGCCGGCTGAGTGCCCGGCAGGGAGAACCAGGGGGAGAAAGAGCCCGGCGTCAAGCCGGGCTCTTTCGTCGTTGCGTCGGCGGGAATATTCATGTAATATGAATAACAGCGCAGCTTACCGCGCAATTTGATCTGATGAGGAGCGTCTACTTGAACTGTCTGAAAACAAACGGACCCGGCATGGCGTTATGTCTTTCGATCGCCGTTCCGGCCTGGCTGCTTGGGGGATTTGTTCCGGTGGTCGGCGGGCCGGTTTTTTCGATCTTGCTTGGCATGGTCCTTACGCTGCGAATCAAGGACAAGTGCAGGCTGAAGCCGGGGATTTCTTTCACCTCAAAAAAGATTCTCCAGTATGCGGTGATATTGCTGGGTTTTGGCATGAACCTGTCGGTCATCGCCTCCACCGGTCTACAATCGTTGCCGATCATTCTTGCCACGATTGCCACTTCGTTGTTGATGGCATTTGCACTGTATAAATTCCTTCGGATCCCAACAAAAATTTCGATCCTCATCGGTGTCGGCTCTTCTGTTTGCGGCGGTTCGGCAATTGCTGCCACCGCGCCTGTCATCGATGCGAACGATGAAGAGATCGCGCAGTCCATTTCGGTGATTTTCCTTTTCAATGTGATTGCCGCCTTGATCTTTCCGGCATTGGGGGAATTCCTCGGAATGTCGGATTACGGGTTTGGCCTTTTTGCCGGAACGGCGATCAACGACACATCTTCCGTGACAGCGGCGGCTGCCGCCTGGGATGCGATGCACTGTTCCAATGCATTGGATACTGCCGCGGTCGTGAAGCTGACACGGACACTTTCCATCATTCCCATCACGCTGGCGCTGGCATTTTATCGAACAAAAAAAGAGGCCGGAAATTGTGCAAAGGTCGAGTTGAAAAAGATCTTTCCGTATTTTATAATCTTCTTTGTTTTGGCCTCCGTTCTGACGACGGTCTGTATGAGCTTTGGGGTTCCCGGCACATTTTTTGCGCCGTTCAAGGCGTTGAGCAAGTTTTTGATCGTCATGGCGATGGCGGCGATCGGGTTGAACACCGATATCGTTAAGCTGATCCGGAGCGGCGGAAAGCCTATTTTTGCCGGCCTGTGCTGCTGGATCTCCATTGCTTGTGTCAGCCTTCTGATGCAGCGCGCGTTGGGAATCTGGTAAGGCCCCGAAGAGGAGAATTATCATGTTGACACTTTACTCATTATTGCCTTTGGCCACCTTGCTTTTCTGTCTTATG
>JAQUXD010000077.1 GCA_028692535.1 Eubacteriales bacterium
TGTTGGTGACCGGCGGACTTCTGTATTCCGGCGGCGTTTTCTTTTATGCCAATCATAAGCATCGTTACATGCACTCCGTGTGGCATCTGTTTGTGATGGGCGGAAGCGTCACCCACTACTTCCTGATTCTGCTATATACTTATCTGAATTAAGGCCTGTAGACTCCGGGCAAGATCACATCGCCAAAGCGTTCTTTGGCTGCCCGGATATGCTCGATGGCCTGATCCCAGTAATCAAACAACTCTTGAGGTGTATGCGGATCCATCTTCGCATAAAACGCCTTGGTTCTCTCCAGCTTTCCGATCCATCCGGCGCATCGGAAGCTGAACAGGTAATCGTAGTCATCTTTCGAAAATTCTTCCTTCAAATGCTTTTGAAACAATGTCGCCAGATCTTCGTAGCGGGGGATTTTTCCTGTCGGCGTGTCATAGGCATCGTATTCTCCGTGAAGACGGCCTTCTGCCCAGTGCAACCAGACTTTCTTTGCCAGCTTGCCGGTCATGAAGTTCCCGGCGGCACTCTTCATAAAATAGTTAGTGCTGAAGATCCGCGGCGCTTGGTCTACTTGCTCACCGAAGCGGATGTTGTTCATTGTGTACTGGCCCAAAGGGTAGGAAAGAAAATCCGTGATGGCCATGGGATCCGATTTTCGCACGCCTTCTTCGCCCAGAGTGGCGCTGGTCGTCTCGGATTCCAGCGTAGCGGCCTTCAACAGGATCCCGTCTCGCCAGGAAGGGGACTCTTCTACGGGAACGGTGATATCGCTGTCCCGCCCGCCGTAGAGGATGCCTTCCACCTGTACGCCGTTCTTTGATTCAAACCCTTCTTTGTCGATGTTTTCCAGGTAGTCCAGGCGCATGGTGTAGCGTGCGTTTCCGTGAGCGATGCGCACTTCGGCGCCCTTGTCATCCACAGCGCCTTTTTGCCATATCCCGAAATGATTGCGACCTTTTTCGGGAGTGTCGACGCCCATGCCCAACCAGTAAGGGTGTCTGTCGGGCCCCATCAACACGTTGGTGAAAAGCAGTTCCTGTTCTTTCATGAGATTTTCAAATATGACGGGGTCGTCTTCTTCATTGACGTCCTTGATGATGCCGAACATGCCGAATTCCACATTGACAGCCCGAAACGCTCCGTCGATATTGCGAAAATAGGCAATGTCATCCCCGACGATCTTTTCACCCGGGATCATGGCCGTGGATGTTTTCCCGCAGGCGGAAGGATATGCGCCACAGAAATAAGTTCGCCGGTTTTTTTCTTCGTCGATGGCTGCCATCACGAACATATGCTCGCACAGCCATCCTTCCCGGCCGGCTTTATTGATCGCCAATCGCATGGCTTGTTTCTTAAGTCCCACAGAGTTGCCGGCATACTGGCAATTCAGGGAGTATACGATGTTGTTATGGGTGTCCATATAGATTCTGCGCTGGTCCAGATTCAGGGAGTTGCCCCTTTCATCCAGAGCGCCGGCGGAATGGAGAAAGCAGAAAAAGTCATCCTTCTCGGAATCTTTCATCTTTAAGAAATGGTGGTAGGCCGAGCGATACAGGATATATTCGGAATGCGCCACATACCAGCTGTCCGTGAACTGAATGCAGGGAACGGTAAAGGGGCTTTCCGTGGGTCCTTCGGAAAAAAACTGAATAATGGCTTCTTTCCCTTCCATGATTCCTTTGGCGATCTTTTGGATCTCCTTGTATCCGTCTTTCAGGTCGATAGCGTTCAGCGCGCTCATGGATTCCAGCTTTTCACCGGGCACCATGATACGCGTGTTTTGACGGTCTCTGGCCTGGTCTCCATAGTTATCCCAGTGGATGGTCTGGCCGGCTTTGGCCAAGGCAGTCTCTTCGCCGGTTTCCAGCGCGCGACTGCGCACGTGTCGGATATCGTGTTCGCTGTCATCGCATACATAAACGGATTCGGGACGGCAGTGATCCACAAAAAATCCGACGAAGCTCATGACTTTCGGATTGTTCAGCGCCGCAAGTTTTTCATAGCTTTCCCGGTTCATGCGGCTTTGCAGCAACGCCTGATAATGGTTGTTCATTTCTTCTCCTTCAACAAACGCATGATGTAAGTTCATCTAACCTTACTGTTTATTCTATCGTCTGTCAATCTGTCGAAAGGACGTTTTAAGAGGTTTTGTTTATGCTAAAAATAGCTGACTTTGATCTGCTTGCCCATTTCTCTGAGGCAATCGGCCAGGGCATCGACAAGCTGCATTTTGCTCTGGAAACTGATCGGAAGATCGAGTTCCTGATGCGCCGGGTTCACCGCTTTTCCCACGTAAAAATTGATGTCTGTAGCTTCTTCGAACAGCATTCTGGCAATGCGGGACGCCCCGTCTTTTTTGTAACCCCAGACGTTGTAGGTTCGATTGTCCGCCAAATAGTCTTGCGCGTAACTCAATACCTTGTTGACGGTGATCGTTCCCTCTGTGACGAGGTCCACACCTTCGATCCTGGAGATCGGAGGGATCGCTTTGTCGGGGAACTCTGGGACGGGAACGACTTCTTTGCCCAGGTGCTCAGCAGCCAGTGCGGCGGTGGTTCCCCCGCAGACGATGCACTTGCCTTCTTTGGAAAAGAAAAGCGACATCATTTTGCCACAGTCATCCCGGTTTGACGGAGGACCGATGAGCAGATTCATTTGCGCCCGCTTGCGAATGCGGATCGTACAGGCGGTTGCATCATCATCGGCGTGCCCGCCGTACAACTTGAGACATTCGTCAAGGAGGATGGTGTTGAGCGTCTTTGCGCTAAAGCCCACATGATAAAACGTCTCCATAAATGAAGCGATGTCCCCGACGTCCCAGCTGAAATTCATTGTGCCGCCTTTGCCGGCGTGGACGCAACCGTCACTCATTGCTATCAGAATATCATTCTCCTGGAGATCGATCACAGATCGGAGGATCCGTTTCCCTTCGATCATCAATTCCGCCGAAGGGTACTCTATTCTTTTTCCTTCCCGTATCAGGAGGACGGGCGGGTTGTCATACTGAATGATTTCCGCTGATTCATGATCTCGAATACACAGGATCGTGAACGTCGAGTAGGCCACGTCGCGTACCGAACAAACCGGCAGCGACGCGGCAATGGTCTCCACGCAATCTTCGAGTTTTAGGCCTCTGGCCATCATGGTGGAAATGATTTTTGCCGTAAGAGTCGCCAGAATGTTCGCTTTGACACCGCTGCCCAATCCATCGGCAAGTACGACGATGGTGGCATTGTCATCGCTTTGGATCAACTCTATGTGATCTCCGCAGAGTTCCTCACCGTGTTTATGCAAGCTTTGAAAGCCGATGTCTGCACAAAGATCATTCATCTCGTATCGACTCCTTCAGTTTTGTAAGAGCAATTTTCGTTTCGGCGGCCGTTTCCCCCAACAACGAAGCGATCTCCTGTACGACGCGCAGTTGCTTCTCAACAACCTTGTCGGCCGTTTCGATGGTCTGGCGGCTCATCTCTTCTTTTTTAGCGCGTTCATCTTCTTCGTGGGTCACATCCCGCATAATGCAAATGAGGTTTTTGTAGTTTCGATCGTAGGTGATGGTCTCTTCAACATATTTCCTGTATTCTGCAAGGTAAACCCGCTTCGTTTTGATGTTCTGCCCTGTTTGCCGTACGGTCATAAAGTCGCTGGGATCCAGAATCCTGACGACTTGCTCGCCCAGTACATCTGAAGGGTAGCGAAGGTTCATCATCTGAAGAGCAGTTTTATTGATTTGTTGGACTTCCAGCGCCTCGTTCAAAACGATCACTGCATTAGGCGTATTATTGAGAATATTCTCGGAAATATTTTCGGCTTTTCCCATCAGGAAGGGCATGCACATCGAAATGTCTGCTTTACCCTGATAAACTGCAATGGCCTTTTCCCTGCAGGAATTATACCCGCAGGAGCCGCAGTTGAGTTCATCTTCGGTCTTGATCTTACCCATTTGCTTCAGTATTTCCGCGATTTCATCCTCACTCGGCACAGGCAGCGTACTCTTGATCGGCTCCATACATTTCTTCAACGTATCGACTGGCGGAGTCTCCACCATAAAATCCTGCGTGCCTGCATAGGCGCTCACCTGCATGTATCCACGGATCGGAGAGCGGTGATATTTTTCCATGACAGGACCACCCACGCAGCTCCCGGCACACGCCGACATTTCGATGAAGCAGCCGCGGAGGCCGCCACCTTCCAGATCTTCCAGCGCAGCGATGCAGTTTTCCACACCATCCACCGCAATGTACGTATAATTCGGATCGTCACAGGCCATTGTCTTGAGGATCCCACCCGTCGTGGGGAAAAACCTGGTGCGACTGTTTTCTTCCGCATCCCGGCCGGGAGTCAGTTCAATGGATGCGGCTTCCAGCCATTCGCTCAACTCTTCGAAGGTCAGGACAGCATCCGTAACGCCGCCGTAGACATCCGCCTCGTCTTTTTTTGAAAGACAGGGGCCGATGAACACTGTTTTACAGTCCGGATGACGGCGCTTGATATCCATGCAGTGCGCCAGCATAGGGGAAACCACGTCCGCAAGGTAGGGAAGTGCTTGCGGATAGTACTTTTGGATAAGCAGATTGACCGAATGACAACAGGAGGAGATCAAAACATCATGGCTTCCCTGCGCAAGTATGCGTTCATATTCATTCTTAACGATCGTTGCGCCGATGGCAGTTTCTTCTGCATCGGCAAATCCCAGCTTCCGAAGCGCCTGCCGGATCGATTCGATGCCGATGCCGTCGTAGTTGGCGATAAAGGAGGGCGCGATGCTTGCAATAACCTTCGAGCCGCTGTCCAGCATCACTTTGACCGTTTCAATGCTGCTGACGATCTCTTTGGCATTCTGTGGGCAAACCACAAAACACTGGCCGCAGAGAATACAATCGTCCCCGATGATATTCGCCTGGCCGCCCGAAAAACGAATCGACTTGACCGGGCAGTGTCGGATGCACTTATAGCAATTTTTGCAATTGGATTTCTTCAGTTTCAAAAAATCAGACATGAAATAAACCTCCTGTTTCATGATCAATGATACAGGAGGTTTGATCGGCTGCGAAGATACGATAACGGCATATCGATATTCTGTTATCGATATAGCAGTCGGATTTCAGATAGCAATATCGAACCGTCTTTCCCGCTTGCGACGATGGCAAAAGATCGTGTCCGGCCGATTTCATCTGTAAATGTGATCGCTTTTGAAGGAATTGTTCCCGGAAAGCTTACCCATACGACCAGGGGATGCTCCGGAGTAAGCTCGTTCAGTGAATACAGTTCCTCATTTTCGATGAACAGGATCTCTTGCTCATCCGCTTCGCTGAAGCTGATGTCCACGAAGCTGAAATCCTTTACCAGCGCATTTGTGGAAATGAGGATCCTTTGCGCATACTCGTCGGGCTGCAAAGCAAATTCATCGAAGGAAACGTAGCGGCTTAACAGCTCCTCTGTGGCATAGTCTGCATCCACACAGATCTCCGCGTCGATATACTTTTGATACAATTCCATAGCCGCGGCGGTGTTAGGGTTGCCGTACTGTTCCAGCATTTCCGGCGTACCGTAGTCGACCTGGATCACATCGGTGTTGGTTACGCAAATGGGTTGCCAGACGGCTTCCGCCCCACTGTCGTCGCAGTACAGCAGCAGGTACGGCTGGCCTGTGCTGCCCCATTCTGTGAGCCAGTTTTCACCGTCCGTCTCCTCATGATTCATGCCGCCGACCAGGACACTTTCGATGTTCCCCACGACACGCAGGCGGTATTCCAGCAGATACAAATTGATGCTGGTGTTCTCTGTTGCCGTGCCGGTGTTGACTTGAGTGATGCCGGTGATCTTTGCCTCAGAGACAGCGTTTTCGGGCGCGAACTCCGCCCAACCTGTATGGTAGGACTCGATTTGCTGTCGGACATAATCTTCTGCGTAAAGGACCACTGCCTCGGGGATAGCTTCGTTGGCTTCGTTTTGAATAAGGAGGCTATCCGCAGAATTGCGTATTTCTTCCGGGGTAGGCTCGGTGGTTTCCCGGCCTTCGTTGATCGTACATCCTGCTGCTGCCATCGCAATCAACAGGGTGACGGCCAGCACGTAAGCTGTCATTTTGGATTTTTTCGTGATCACTGCATTTGCCTCCTGTGTAAGCTGAAAAATCGGGTGAGGTGTACTGATGCTATCAGTGTATCACCGAATCGCAAGAAATTGAAGCGGTCTTGCCTGTTCAGGTTCGAGCCCTTGTATTTCATTTTGCAGGCAAGAGGACTTCGCATCTTTGCTTCGCAAATCTGCCGTCCGTCGGCGCCCCGTTCGGTTGCCTCGGACCAAGACCGATTCGAAGGTTCGCCGAACCTTCTCATGGGCGGTCTTGCCTGTTCAGGTTCGAGCCCTCTTGCTCTATAACAAGATCAAAAATGAGATCCCGATGGGATCTCATTTTTGATGGTGCAGGCAAGAGGACTCGAACCTCCATGAAATTGCTTTCACACGGACCTGAACCGTGCGCGTCTGCCAATTCCGCCATGCCTGCGCGACAACGATTATATTACTATATCCGTTTAAAGATTTCAAGAGGTAGTTGAAAAGAAATCATCGCATTTTTTTGCTCAAATTGTGACACGGCGAGGAATGCTGTGATAAAATAACACAGTGTTATATTTCAAATGAAATTAAGTAGGGAGATGTGCCATGACAGATAAGCCGACCAAAGCGCCGATCCCGCAGGTGACGACGCCTCTGCGTTCTCACAGTATCGTGGCGATGCCGCAGGAAATTTATAAAGCATCGGGGATCGCGATTTTCGGAAAACGGATCAAGTCCATCATATTTACTACCGATATGGCGATCATCAGAAACAACAATGCCGATGCAGTTTTGGCCGTGTATCCGTTTACGCCGCAGCAGGTGATTTCCCATGCGATCATCAACGCAGCATACTGTCCCGTGTTCTGCGGTGTCGGAGGAGGCATTACCGGGGGATCCCGGACCATTTTTCTGGCAAAGGACGCCGAAGCTCAGGGAGCCATGGGCGTGGTTGTCAATGCGCCCACAAACGATGATGTGATCCGCGGAATGAAAGAAGTGCTGGATATTCCCATCATCGTCACCATCATCAGCGATCATTCCAAAGTGGCAGAACGGCTGAAAGCCGGCGCGTCCATCCTGAATGTATCCGGCGGCAAGGATACGCCGGAAGTGGTTCGGCAGATCCGTCAATCTTTCCCGGATGTGCCCATCATCGCAACCGGCGGGCCCACAGGGGAAAGCATCCTGGAGACTGTGGAAGCAGGAGCCAATGCCATCAGCTATACCCCGCCCACATCCCAGTCGATTCTGGCGACCATTATGGACCGCTACAGAGATCAGGGACTATAGGAGGAATCCATCATGAATCGTAATTTGACCCAACAGACTGAACTGGTGAACGACAGCGGCCACAAGCGGCCTTTCGGAACGCTTACGACGCCTATTTGCCCAACTGTCACCTATGTGTTCGACAGCACGGAGCAGGGGCGGAAGCGTCATACAGGAGAGGATGGAGGGTTTATTTATACACGCCTAGGCAATCCTACCACCAATGAACTGGAAGAAAAAATCGCCCGTCTGGAAGGTGGCGAAGCCGCCGTGGCTTTCAGTTCCGGCATGGGCGCGATCTGTTCCACGATCCTGACATTTATTAAGGCGGGGGATCATATGCTGGCCGATAAAGCCATGTACGGTGGCACCTTCGACCTGTTGCATCACAAGCTGGGTGAGTTTGGCGTAGAAGTGGAAGTGCTGGATTTTCGGGATCTGAAAGCGTTGGAAGCGGCGATCCGCCCGGAAACTGCCATGGTGTACTGCGAGACGATTACCAATCCGACCATGAAGGTGGTGGATATCGAGGCGATCGCCACCATGACGCACCGGAAGGCGCCCAAAGCCCTGGTGGTCATCGATAATACCTTCGCTACTCCCATGCTGTTCCAGCCGCTCAAGGCCGGAGCAGATGTCGTGGTTGAAAGCGGCACCAAATATATCAACGGTCACAGCGATGTGCTGGCAGGCTTTGCGATCACAGATAAAGA
>JAQUXD010000078.1 GCA_028692535.1 Eubacteriales bacterium
TGCCGAAAGAGATCCGGCTCCTGAGCGATCTCGTGGATCATTGCTTCGTTGTTGGGGAGGATGGCCATGATTTACGCACCTTTCGTTTGTCGACTGTAATGATTCACCTGATTGTAGCACAGGAAAAAAAACTTGCCAAGACCGGATCGATAGTGTAATATACCTAAGGTATGCACCATCGCATACGATTTCAAAATACACACATTTTCGTGCCGGCTCAGCGGTGCTTCGAGAGAAGTCTGTGCCGGGAGACCGAAAATGGAGGAAAAACCGGGAGGAAAAAAACATGGCAGTTATTTCGATGAAACAATTATTGGAAGCCGGCGTTCACTTCGGACATCAGACCAGAAGATGGAACCCCAAAATGGCGCCTTACATTTTTACGGAGCGGAACGGGATCTACATCATCGATCTGCAGAAGACCGTTCGTAAAGTAGAGGAAGCCTACGAGTTCATCAAGAGCGTAGCAGCATCCAACAAGCCGATCCTGTTCGTAGGGACCAAAAAGCAGGCTCAAGCCACGATCGCCGACGAAGCGATCCGTTGCGACATGTTCTACGTCAACGAGAGATGGCTGGGCGGCATGCTCACGAACTATAAGACGATCTCTCTTCGCATCAAGCGGCTCAACGACATTAAAAAGATGGAAACCGACGGCACTTTCGACGCGCTTACCAAGAAGGAAGTGCAGAAGCTTCGCCTGGAAATGGCCAAGCTGGAGAAATTCCTGAACGGCATCAAAGATATGAAGGGGATGCCCGGCGCACTGTTCGTCGTGGATCCCAAGAAAGAAAAGATCGCAGTAAAAGAAGCAAGGATTCTGGATATTCCCATCGTCGGCATGTGCGACACCAACTGCGACCCGGATGATGTGGATTATGTGATCCCCGCCAACGACGATGCGATCCGCGCCGTCAAGCTGATCACCGGAAAAATGGCAGAGGCCGTCATCGAAGGCAAGCAGGGCGAATCCTATGCGCCGGCACAGGAAGAAACCGCTGCCGCACCTGCAGCGGCAGAAGAAGTTGCACCGGAAGAAGTAAAAGCGACAGCTGAGTCAGAGCCGGAAGCGGAAGAAGATGCTGCCGAGCTGCCCGACGAAGAATAGACATACAACAGCAAAGTGAAATTTGGCGCATCCTTGCGCATGACAGTAATACAGTAATAAGGAGAACAGATATGGCAGTAACAGCAGCAATGGTAAAAGAACTGCGCGAAGCGACCGGCGCAGGCATGATGGATTGCAAGAAAGCACTGACAGAAACCGACGGCAATATGGAAAAAGCCGTTGACTACCTCAGAGAAAATGGATTGGCCAAGGCCGCAAAAAAAGCCGGTCGTGTGGCTTCGGAAGGTCTTGTCCGTCTGGCGTTCAACGAAGACGCGACACAGGCCGCTGCGATCGAAGTCAATTCAGAGACTGATTTCGTTGCAAAGAACGAAGCATTCGTAAGCTTTGTCGAAACACTGTCTCAGATGGCTCTGAA
Organism: Eubacteriales bacterium; assembly: GCA_028692535.1. GTDB lineage: Bacteria > Bacillota > Clostridia > Peptostreptococcales > Anaerovoracaceae > UBA10908. The sequence goes on from JAQUXD010000078.1 coordinate 1,488, forward strand.
CGGAGCGGCGGAATCCATGGAAGCCTTTATGGCACTTCCCTACGGGAGCGAAGGCACGGTTCAGGACGCTCTGAACAACATGATTGCTAAGATCGGCGAAAACTTAAGCGTTCGCCGCTTTGTCAAGTTCAATACAGCCGGTGTCAAGTATGCCGGTTATGTTCACGGTGGCGGCAAGATCGGTGTGGTCATCGGTATTCAGACAGAAGCTACCGCTGACGAGATCAGTATCGTGGGCAAAGATGTCGCCATGCAGGCAGCTTCCATGAGACCTCAGTTTGTGGATGAATCCGAAGTGGATCCGGAGTATCTGGAGCACGAAAAGCAGATCTTGGTCGCCCAAGCCCTTCACGAAGGGAAGCCGGCGGAGATCGTGGAAAAGATGGTAATCGGACGCCTTAAGAAAGAACTCAAGGAAACTTGCCTCGTGGAGCAGAAATTTGTCAAGAACAACGATATGAGCGTTAAAGATTATGTCGAGGCCGTTGCCAAAGATCTCGGCAAGGATATGAAAATCGTCGAGATGCTGCGCTACGAAGTGGGCGAAGGCATCGAAAAGAAAGAAGAAAACTTTGCCGAAGAAGTGGCGAAGCAAATGGGTAAGTAGTTTCGAGATAAGACCCGCGCCGATCGGCGCGGGTTTTTTAATGGAGCGTGAAGCTGTTTTTGCTGAATTCCAGTAAACCTTCCTTTTGAAGTTTGGATAATTCGCTGGACATGGCGCTGCGGTCCACCGCCAGATAATCGGCCAGCTGCTGCCGGTTGAATGGGATCTTAAAGGTGTTGCTTCCTGTCTGAAGAGACTGAACCGAAAGGTAAGAAAGCAGTTTATTTCGAGTGGTGCGCTGGGCCATGTGCTCCAGCTTACCGGTCAGCATCAGATTCTTGGAAGCCAAGATTTCAGCCAGGTTCTGAATGAGTGTCTGGTGGAAGGAACAGGCTTTCGGACAGGCGCGCAGAATGCTGCCTGCGTTCATCAACAGCACATTGCAGTCGGTGAGGGCAAAGGCGTTGACTGCAAGAGGCGTATCGGGGACCAGTGCGTAGGTTTCCGCAAAAATCTGCCCGGGCCGGATCTCTGCCAGAATGGTCTGGTTTCCCCAAAAATCCTCGGTATTGATATGTATCTCGCCCTCCAGCAGCATGGCCAGCGGAACGTCTTTCTCGCCGATATGAAAAATAAACTCCCCCTTGCGATATGTTTTACGCGTCGAAGAAAGACATTGGAGCACGTCAGGGATATCATAGGAATCAATATTTTTAAAAAGAACAGAGTTTGAAAGAACGGAATCGTATAAAACCATAGGGGCCTCCGTTGTATTTGCAACATATTTTCCACAACTATTATAATATACTTGATCCAGAAAGTCACGGAGGTAGATGAAAATGAAGAGAAAAATTATCAAAATAGACAGTGCATTGTGCAACGGCTGCGGCCTTTGTGCGGAAGCCTGCCACGAGGGCGCCATCGGCATGGTGGATGGAAAAGCGGTCCTGCTTCGGGACGATTACTGCGATGGTCTGGGAGATTGTCTGCCGGCTTGTCCCACCGGAGCCATATCCTTTGAAGTGCGGGAAGCAGCTGCCTATGACGAAGCTGCCGTCTTGGCCAAGCAAGGCAAATCCGTGCAGGAACCGTTGCCTTGCGGTTGCCCGGGAAGTGCCAGCAAAAGTTTATTTAAGGAGCCGGAATCCTGTTCCTGCAGCGAGCAGCCCACCATCGCTTCCTCGGCAAGTCAGCTGCGCCAGTGGCCAGTCCAGATCAAACTCGCGCCGGTGAACGCGCCCTATTTCCAAGGCGCTCATCTGCTCATCGCCGCAGATTGCTCTGCCTATGCTTACGGTGATTTCCACAACAAGTTTATTCGCAACAGAGTGACACTGATCGGCTGTCCCAAGCTGGATGAAGGCGATTATTCGGAAAAATTGACGGAAATCATAAGACAGAACGACATCAAAAGTGTGACGATCGTTCGCATGGAGGTTCCCTGCTGCGGCGGATTGGAGTATGCCGGTAAAAAGGCGCTGCAGGACAGCGGGAAGTTCATCCCCTGGCAGGTGGTGACGATTTCAGCGGAAGGCGAGATCCTCGAATAATTACCATCTTGGATTCTCGCTACAATTGTGCAATAATGGTTCTGTAACGAAAGCGTTGCGATAAAGCATTATGCTTTCTCTCTGCAAAGGAGATCCTATGACCACGAATGAGCAATTGAGAAATCTGCCGAAAGTCGATGAACTTTTGAAACGTTGCGATGTGATTGAATGGACGCAGACCACCGTACGCGAGGTGGTCGTTGAAGCGCTTCGTCAGGCCATCGACGAGACACGCAGTGCCTTACTGAGCGGCGAAGAGACGGAAACCGGTTCCGACGCCGTCATTGCGTTGGCTCGGCGGATATTGACAACGTCCGAGCGGAGAAATCTGCGGCGTGTGATCAACGGGACCGGCATTTTGCTTCATACAAACCTGGGAAGAGCAAGACTAGCCGACAGCGCTGCCGTTCAGGTGACAGAGGTGGCCAAAGGCTATTCCACACTGGAATATGATCTCATGACGGGACAACGGGGCAGCCGCCACGATCACGTGAGCAGCCTGATCGCCCGGATCACCGGCGCCGAAGCGGCGATGGTTGTGAACAACAATGCATCTGCCACGCTTTTGTGCCTGATGGCTATTGCCAGAGACCGGGAAGTGGTCGTCTCAAGAGGTGAACTGGTGGAGATCGGAGGATCCTTTCGGATCCCGGAGATCATGGCGCTGGGCGGCACCGTGTTGCGAGAAGTGGGCACAACGAACAAAACACATCTCAGTGATTATGAGAACGCCATCAGAGATCAAACCGGTGCGCTTCTCAAAGTACATACCAGCAACTACCGGATCATCGGATTTACACAGGATGTATCGGTGCCTGACTTGGCGGAACTGGCTCATCGCCATGGGTTGCCCATGATCCACGATCTGGGAAGCGGACTTATTGTCGATCTGAGGGACTATGGATTGGATGAACCCACTGTGGGCAGATCGCTGGCAGAGGGCGCAGATGTTGTTCTGTTCAGCGGAGACAAGCTGTTGGGCGGTCCCCAAGCCGGCATATTGGTGGGGAAGATGGAATATATCGAACGCATGAAGCGTCATCCGCTGGCAAGAGTGGTCCGGGTGGACAAAATGACATTGGCCGGGTTGGAAGAGACATTTCGACTGTATCGTGACTCTAAGCAAGCTTGCAGTGATATCCCTGTGCTATCCATGATCACCGCTTCGCTTTCAGAACTGGAAAAGAAAGCGGATTCCGTGATCACACAGCTGTCGGTTTGCATCAATGCCCGATTTTCTGTGTGCAGAGAAGTCGGCAGAGTCGGCGGCGGTTCAGCGCCCATGCTGGATCTTCCTACGATCGCAGTGAGCGTGGAGCCGTTGGATCGCGGCGTTTCAGACCTGGAGAGGCAGCTTCGATGCCAGGAACCGCCTGTGATCGCCAGGATCAGCGAAGGGCGCCTTCTCCTGGACATGCGCACGATCAGTGATGCCGAAATCCCGATCGTGGTCAAATTGCTTCTTGATATTTTAGGATGATTCGTGTAAAATACGTACCGTTGTGGGAGCAGATGGGTGCTGGTGTGCCTTGCGGTCTTCAAAACCGTTGTGAGGGGTTAGGAGCCTCTCGGGTGAGTTCGATTCTCACATGTTCCCGCCAAAGAAAAGAGGCGTTTGATGCCGGTGCGCCGGTGTCAGACGCTCCTTTCACATCAAGATCATGATAGAGTGAGGAAGTTGTATAATGGACGTTTTTATCGGAATCGACATCGGCTCCACAAGCGCCAAGACCGTTGCCGTAGACAAAAAAGGAACGATCCTGCGACGTCTGGTTCAGCCGACAGGCTGGAGCAGCGTCGATACGGCGGCCGCCATCAGGCAGCAATTGAGAAAGGAGGGGATCGATGCGTCACACACGCCTTGTGTGGCTACCGGTTACGGACGCATCGCGGTGCCTTATGCCGATAAGTGCATTACTGAGATCACCTGTCATGCGAAAGGTGCAGGCTGCATCTTTGATGAATCTGATCTGACGGTGATCGATATCGGCGGGCAGGATACGAAAATCATCCAGGTAGTCGACAGCGCCGTTTCGGACTTTCTCATGAACGACAAGTGTTCAGCCGGGACAGGGCGGTTTCTTGAGATCATGGCAAATATCCTCAGTGTGCGCTTGGATGAGCTCACGGAACTGGCATCCAGGGGCAGCGATACGACGATCAGCTCCATGTGCACGGTATTTGCGGAATCTGAGGTGATCTCGCTGATCGGGAAAGGGGAGCAAAAGGAAAATATCGCCTTTGCCGTAGTTGATTCCATTGTGAAGAAAGTCAGTTCCCAGGCAGGTAAATTGATTCTCGGCAACAGGCGTGTCTGTCTGACAGGAGGATTGTGCGACAGCGCTTATATTTGCGAAGCGCTTTCAAAAGAATTAGGGAAGGCTGTTACGACTCATGCAGACGGACGTTATGCCGGAGCTTATGGGGCAGCCCTTCTCGCTGCAGCGCTGTAAAGGAGCAGGATCGATGCAATATCATTTGCCGGAAAATTATGATACATTCAATGAGGCCAGGCAGAATGGTTTCCTCAGAGTAAAAAAAATCAAAGAGAGCAATGGACTGGTGGCCGGAATATTTTGCACATTCACGCCGTTGGAAATACTGGATGCAGCCGGAATCATTCCGGTGGGTCTTTGCGGCATGAGCGACGAGACAATCCCTGCCGCCGAAGCGCAGCTGCCCAAGAATCTTTGCCCTCTGATCAAGTCCAGCTATGGGTTTGCTTTGACGGACAAATGCCCGTATACTTATTTTGCCGATCTTATCGTGGGGGAAACCACCTGCGACGGTAAAAAGAAAATGTACGAGTTGCTGGGTACAATGAAAGACACATACATCCTTCATCTTCCCCAGCGCCACGATGATCATGCTCTGGATTATTGGACCGAAGAGATCCGTCATTTCATTACGTACCTGGAACAGAAATTTTCCGTTAAGATCACCGAAGAAGGGATCCGCAAAGCTGCTGTAATCCGGAATGCGGAACGACAGGCCAAATGCCGGCTGATGGAAATGCAGAAGCTGAATCCGCCTCCGGTTTTCGGACATCAGATCTATAAGACATTGGAAGGTGCAGGTTTTATTTTTGACCGTCAAGAGACGATCGATCTGCTGGCAGGCTTCCAAGAGTCAGCAGTCGAGAAATATCAGTCCGGTCTTCGACCGGTGAGGGAGGGATCAAAGAGGATCCTGATGACAGGATGTCCCATGGGCGGTGTTTTGGATAAGACGGTTAAAGCCGTGGAAGATCGAGGTGGCGTTGTCGTCTGCTTCGAAAACTGCACAGGGATCAAGGCGGCGGCGCCCAGAGTCGATACCGATGCAGAGGATATCGTCCGCGCTGTGGCCGCGCGGTACCTGCAGATCGGCTGTTCGGTGATGACACCCAATTCTCGCCGCATGGAAATGCTGACGGATCTCGTGAAAGAGTATCAGGTAGACGGTGTTATTGAAGTGGACCTGCAGACGTGCACTCCCTATGCGGTGGAGTCGTTCTCCATTCGCAGACTGATGGGCGATGCCGGATTGCCATATATGGTTCTGGAAACTGATTACGGGAAAGCGGACAGTGGCCAGATCTCCACAAGAATCGAAGCTTTCCTGGAAATGCTGTAAGGAGGAAACAATACCATGATCACGATCAATGCTCTGGGCGACGCCTGCCCGATCCCCGTAGTGAAAACCATGAAGGCGCTGAACGAAATGCAAGGCCCCGAAACGCTGGAAGTTTTAGTGGACAACGAAACTGCTGTGCAAAACGTTATGAAATTCTTATCGGGGAAAAACCTAACGCCAAGCAGTGAAAAGCTGGAGGAAAAGCGTTTTGTGATCCGCGTCGATACTATTACCGCTTCATCGACGAAAGAGGACGAGGTATCTTGCATTCCGGATGCCAGAACAGACACCGTGGTGGCGATCGAAAGTGAAACCATGGGCCGGGGAGATGACACCTTGGGTACGCTGCTGATGAAAGGCTTCATTTACGCGCTGACACAGCTGGAAACGCTGCCTTCGGCCTTGATTTTCTACAACAGCGGCGCCAAGCTCACCGTGGAAGGCTCTGCTTCTTTGGAGGACATTAGAAGTCTGGAAGCCCAGGGAGTGGAAATAATGACCTGTGGCACATGCTTGAACTTTTATGAATTGTCGGAGAAACTGGCGGTCGGTTCGGTTTCCAACATGTACAGCATCGTAGAAAAGCTGAATGCCGCGGGGAAAGTGATCAAACCATGATTTATCTGGATAATGCCGCCACGACTCTGCAAAAACCGCCTCAGGTCATCGAAGCCGTGGCGGAAGCCATGTATTCCCTCGGCAACTCCGCCCGGGGCACCAGCAGCGGATCGCTCAA
>JAQUXD010000079.1 GCA_028692535.1 Eubacteriales bacterium
CCTGTTCGTCGTAGATGCCTGCATCCACTTCTTCCTTGATTTCCGGTTCACAAATGTGATAGACAAGAAGTCCCAACGAGACTCCCGCCAACGGACCTGCATAAGTCGGGTCGCCTGCCGTTACCGTCTCCGCAGCCAGACCGGCTGCTTCTCCCTCGGCCGCGCCGAGGACAACGATCACGTTTTCAGGGCCGAATTGATCGGCGATTTCCTTCACCCGCTTTTGATTTTCCAGATCCATGGCTCCCGCAGCTGTTCAGACAAAGCATTCTGTCGATGAGAACACGACTTCTGCGCCTGCTGATTGAAGACATTCTTCAATCGCCGGACCCGGAATGCCATCGCGATCACCGATAATGATCGCTTTTTTGCCTTCTAAGATGGCCATTTCCATTCCTCCTTCAATAATTTATTTATACCGCAGAGCGGGATAAATCCCTAAAGATGCGCCTGGATCATTGCTTCGACATTGACGGGCGTCGCATCGTCCTTGATCAGGTCTTTGACCTTTTCACCATCTTTGTAGAGAACAATGGTGGGCAATCCCAAAACCTTCTGGCTAATGGCCAGTCTTCTGGCTTTTGAGGTGTTGATGCTCACGAATTTCATCCGATCGCCGTAGACGTCGGCAAACCTGTGGATATGAGGCATCAGCGCTTCGCAGGGAACGCAGCCGTCACCGAAAAAGTCGCAGAGTACATAGCCTTCTGCCTGAAGCACTTCAGCTTCGAATGTGTCTTTGTTTACTTCCAGCATGTTCCGATCCCTTCTATCCTTCCAGATTCTCGATGTATTTTCCGGCCTGGGTCGCCGCGATGGCTCCGTCAGCGGCAGCCGTTACCACCTGTCGAAGGCTTTTGACTCTGATATCGCCGGCGGCAAAAACGCCGGGGATGGTGGTTTTCATATCATCGTCGGTTTTGACATACCCGTTTTCCAGCGGAAGCTTTCCTTCCAGAACCCCGGTGTTGGGTTTGTATCCGATAAATACGAACACTCCGAAGATACCGTCTTCCTCGTCGGCCAGGATTTCCCTCTGCTCGCCGCTTTTGGTGTCTTCGACGACCATGCGGGACAGAAGTCCGTCGCCGGAAAGCTCTTTGACCACTGAATTCCACATAAACTCCAAATTTTCGATCTTAAAGGCTTTTTCCTGAATCGCTTTGACCGCGCGCAACTCGTCTCGTCGATGGATAACGGTCACTTTCCGTGCAAATTTGGTCAAGTGCATGGCTTCTTCCACGGCGGCATCTCCGCCGCCCACTACATACACTTCAAAACCTTCAAAGAATGCTGCGTCGCAAGTCGCACAATAGGATACGCCTTTGCCTGTAAACTCATCCTCTCCGGGACATCCGATCTTGGTCGGCATTGCGCCGCCGGCCAGGATAACGGTCTTTCCAAGATAAGTCTCCTTTTGACCGATGATCTTCTTCGGATTCCCTTCCAATTCCATGTCCGTAACTGTATCTATTATCTTCTCCGCGCCAAACTTCTGTGCCTGAGCGGAAAAACGCTCAACCAAGCTGGGCCCCGTCTCGCCTTCGATGGATCCCGGATAGTTGTCGATCTCCGCCGTCTGAACGATCTGGCCGCCGTCTTTTTCCTTTTCCACGATCAGCGTGGACAACCTGCTTCGCCCCGCATACAAACCGGCAGCTAAGCCGGCCGGACCGGCGCCAACGATAATAACGTCATATATTTTATCCATACACATTTCCTCCCTAACGGATTTATTTTACTCGAAAACGGTTTGTTCTTCAATAGGTGTTGACAATGCATTCAAAGCTTTGTCCAACAACTTTCTGCGCAGCTCTCTTTCTTCCTCCGGTGTAGCACTCGGATTTCCCAGAGGATGGGGGATGGCAATCGTAGGAACGATCCTGTTGGCACCCACCGTCAGCGAGATGGGAACAACTGTGCACAAGTGTACCACAGGGATCCCTGCGCGCTCGATTTCCTTGACCATCGTTGCACCGCAACGAGTACAGGTTCCTCAGGTAGATGTTAGGATCACGGCCGTGATGCCATCTGCAACCAAGTCCTTGCTGATCTCCTGGGCAAATTTCTTTGCAGACGCTACGGCGGTGCCGTTTCCGACCGTTGAATAGAAATACCTGCTGAGGCTCCCGATTTTGCCGTCCTTTTCGAATTCACGAAGCATGTCCACCGGCAGCACCCTGTCCGCATCGTCATTGGCATAAGTGGGATCGTAGCCGCCGTGGGCTGTTTCATAATTGACGTCCGTAAGGTCCGAAACTCCCTCCAGGTCGTATTTGCCGTATTTGGAAGCAGAAGAAGATTCGATCCGATCCGGATTGCCTTTGGGCACAATGCCGCCCGACGTTACCAGGGCGACTTTAGCCTTGCGCATGTCCGTCACGGCTGCATTGGGAGGTACTCTGTCAAAATCCGGCATGGGAAATTCGGTTTCGAAGGGTTCGCCGGCCAATTTTTTGAGCAGCATATCAACGGCCCGTCTGGAACCTCTTTTTCCTTCAAAAAAGTTTTTGCGGATCCCCATCGGCATAAATCCTTCTTCAGAGGCAGGCCCCAAAGCTTCGCCCCGGGCCAGCTTCAGCGCCAGAGGTACCATGGCTGCGACCGCGTCTCGCATGCCGATAGCGCTGTCCTTGGTCGGTACGATATACACGCTGGATTTAAACAGATCGACGCCGGGGTTTTCCGTATACATGCCGGTCACCGCCGGAATGCCCAGTTTTTCCTTTACCGCAGAAGCCACCGTTCCGCAGGCCACGCCGTAGCGTCCCGCATTGAAGGCCGGTCCGCAGATCACCAGATCAGGCTTTTGTTCCCGAATCATCATCAGGATCGCCTCAATGGACGCTTCCGTGTTTTCGTTGAAATAGGAGTCTCCGCAATATATGGTGGCAACCATTTTTGCATTGTCTCCCAACGCAGCCTGGAAGGCCATGCCCGGACCGATGGGTCCTTCTTTTATTTCCGGGGGGATGTTGGCCTTTTCCTCTCCGCCGATCTGGGCGAAAAACTGATTGAGGTAGTGGACCACTTTGATCTGATTCATGTTTTCCTCCTATCTGGCGCTGAGGGTGTTATAACCCAGCTCGTTTGTGGCGCCGGTGATCACCTGAAGTTCTGCGGTGATGGTTCCGTCTTCCTTTAAAGATCCGGACCAGCCTCCGGCGATGTGATCCACCTGGTCGATGGATCCGATCACGCGATCCATAGCCGGCAGATGGATTACCATGTTTGCATTTCCGCCTGTCACGACAGCATCGGCGGCCGCGTCGGCATCAGCCAGGGATTGAGACGCTCCGTCCTGACCGGCATATTCATCTGTAATGATGACCGTCTTGATTCCTTTAGCTTCGATCTTTTTACAGTTCATGATCAGGTCGGTATCGGGATTACCGAAGCCTTCCTGCGAAATAATAACGCCGTCCAGACCGAGGTACGCGCAAAGTTCTGCCGTACGGTCGGAGGAACGTTCTTTATCCGCCAGATACACATTCTCGTTTGTGATCATCAAACCCACAAAATTCAGAGTTTTGCCATGCTCTGAAAACAGATCCTCCACCACCGGATTGTTCAGATGATGATAGGTCGTATTCTTGTCGCAGGCAGATACACAGTTTCCGCTGACGATGGCGCCGTCCATCAGCTCCGTAGGGCCGATGAGCGTCGGAAGCGTCTGCTTTGCATCCACTCCGTATACGTAGGTATCGTGGAGCAGTCCCTGGCTTTGAAGCATCAGCACGTAACCCACTCTTGGCAGCTCCGGATACATCTTTATCCCATCCGTGACAGAAAGCGTTTCAAAAGTGCGCACTTCTTCGGGCTCCAGATGCTCTGCCAATTTGCCGAGATATTCCGCCGTCTTGAGACCGGCCAGCCGCAGCGCTTTCTCGTACGCATGCTGCAGCATTCCCTCCTTGGGTTGGATGATGAGCACCAGACTGTTCAGCTTTGAAAAAGGAGTATATTTTGCTCCTTCTCCGCTCATGTCGATGATCCCTTCCTGGAAGCCGACCACTTTTCCTGTGGTTATCACTGCCGCACCCTTCAGAACATGAGTCCTTCCCGTCCCGACAGTCCGGACTTTCGCGCACCAGCCCGGGAAGATCCCTCCGGTTCCGCTTACTTTGACCCGCGGTTCGATCACATCCTTCACCGGCGTGATGCGCACCGACTCTCCGGGACGTGCCAAATCCAGTTCCACGGATGCGATTCCTTCATCCTCCAAGAGCAGCGCAGACAATTCCTTTTTGTTAACATATAGCGTATTATTGTCTACTTTTGATTTTGGGCCGAATTGTATATCCCGAATGGGGATATACCCTAGTTCCAACTTCATACGTCATTCCTCCTCCGATAAGATCAACAGTATTCCTACTCGCTCAGCGCACTGCTCAGCAGTGACAGATCGATTTCCCTGAAATCCTCTTTCATTTTTTCCGTGGAGCCCTCTCCCCGATCTGTGCGTGCAGTCTTAATGAACCGGTCAAAAACCAAGATCGCTTCCTCGATGATAAGAACCGAATCCGCATCTGTTTTATCCAGCACAGCATCACTGACGACCACCGAACGATAGGGGGTCTCATTGGGTTTAAGGCTTCCCATCAACGGATGCGTGATCAGCTGATGCCTGCCGTGGACCAGATCCCGAGCTTTTACCAAAACCTCCCTGTAATTCCCTTCAACGAAGAGAATGACATGAGCGTTTTCGTAAGTGCTTCGAACCAGTGGATTATTTGTAATGATCACGATGACCTCCACAAAATACAGCGAATAAAAAAGAACAGGAAAACCAAATGCCTTCCTGCTCTGTGTATGACCTGAGAGTTTCTCTCCTGGGAGATTGCCCCTACGGTGCTTTCGCTCTCCAGAGTTGCATCCAAATGCGGTCCGTTTACCTGAGATCATCGCCTGTCCCTTGGCCGGGGATCAAACTTATTCCTTCGGTGTGACTATCGTCCCTCTCCCGCACTCTTCCTACGCGTATTTTTTTGTGGTTTCAGTCTATCACAGACCGTCTTTCTGCACAAGCCGTTATTTTATCGATATCATTCATGAAATACCCTGCGATCCCCCTCCAGCCGGGTGATCTTTGCGCCATCGCAATACTCCAGGATCTGCATGGCATATTTTCTTGACGTCTGAAGCTTGTCCCGCAGTTCGGCCAGCGTGATGCTGCCTTGTGTTTCGATGTGGTGTTTGATTTCTTCGATGACCCGGCTCAGGACTCCAGCGTCGATATAGGTTGCGGGATTCAATCGGACGAGCGCCCCTTCCGAGGCCAGCGCACCCAGCAGTGCCCGGCATTCCTGGCGATCTGCGCAACCGTTGAGAATGTCGTCCGTCTCGGGTGGTTCGTGACTCCATGTCCGGAAGGATTGCTTGAGTTCCTCCATTTTCGCTTTCTGCTTTTCCGTGTATTCCACCTGAAATCCGGAAAGTGCCACCGTGGTGGCTTCCCATTGCAGAATCTCTCTTTCGGCCAGAAGCGCGATCATTTTTTCCAGATGCCGCTGGTCGTTCACCCGAAGAGACAGGCCCAGTTTGTTGCGGAACTCTTCCTTGACGATCCCGGGGGAAAGAGGCTCCTTTTTATGATATTCATTCAATATCTTTCCGGCTTTTATGGCTGCTTCTGCAATAAAATCGCTGTGTACGAACACTCTTTCCGTCAATCCTGCGAGTGTGCCGCGATCCACACCGGAGCGGCAATGCGCCAACGCTTCTTCCAACGTCATCCCCGCCTGCTTGGCAAGAGCCGAAACATCCGGGAAAACGCGGCTCTGTTCCTTGATCATGAGCTCCAGAAGATCGGAATCCTCGCCTTTTTCCTTGATCTCCAGCGCATCCAGAACCGATATGTCCTTTCTTTTGTGCTTTTTGGGATATGCATCCAGGACGGACCCGCCACCGATCGTTTCCAATGGAGAATAATAGCGAACCACAAAATAATCTCCCTGTTTTAACGCGATCGGCTCCTCCAGCCGAAGCTGAGCATAACAGCTGTCTCCGCCCAGCAGCTCATCCCTGTCCAGCAACACAGCCTTGCATAGCACTTCATCGGATCCGAAATGAAAGTGGAGCCGGCTCCCGTTTTCCAGTTTTCGCTTTGTGCTCTCCAGCAAGTGAAGACGCACATCCAGCATAAGCGTAGGACGGAGGCTATTGCACGCAGCCAGGACCTGCCCTCTGGAAAGATCCTCCTTCTTGATATTGGTCAAATTGACCGCTGTCCGCTGGCCCGCCTCAGCCGAATCCACCATCATTCCGTGAACTTGAAGGTTTCGGACTTTGGCTGTCCGCTCCTGGGGATAGATCATGACCGGCTGTCCTACTTTGATCGTACCTTCCAGCAGTGTGCCCGTCACAACCGTGCCGAAACCTCCGATTGTGAACACACGGTCGATAGGCATCCGCAGCAGCCCGGGGTCGCTGTTTCGCTTTCCGGGAACTTTGACCATTTCAAAAATCATATCCCGCAGCAGATCGATCTGGTGGCCTGTCTTGGAGGAAACATCGATAATGGGGGCCTGCTCTAAAAATGAGCCTTTGACGGTGGCCCGGATATCTGCGTGGACCAGTTCCATCCACTCCTCGTCCACTACATCCGATTTCGTGACAACGATGATTCCTCTCCGGATGTTCAACAGCTTCAGAATGTCCAGATGCTCCAGTGTTTGAGGCATTACACCCTCGTCAGCTGCGATCACCAGCAGCACCAGATCGATCCCGCCGATGCCCGACAGCATATTCCGGATAAACTTCTCATGGCCGGGCACATCGATGATCCCGATATCGGTGCCGTCGGGAGCCCTCATGTCGGCAAAACCCAGCTCGATGGTGATCCCGCGCTGTTTTTCTTCCTTAAGGCGGTCCGTATCAATGCCGGTCAGGGCTCGAATCAGGCAGGTTTTTCCGTGGTCCACATGGCCGGCGGTACCGATGATGATATTGTTCATATGCTGCTCCGGTTTCACTATCACAATAGCTTTTATTCATTATACATGACCCAAAAGGGTTTTCAAAAGAAAGAATTTCCGATATAATCGCTATATTGTGCATAGAAAGGAGGATCATCATGTCAAAAGACAAACCCAATTTGCTGGATATGGCCAACCACAGCGGCTGAGCCGCTAAAATAGGCCCCGGGGCCCTTGCGCAAGTTTTGTGCAAGCTTCCAAAATTTTCCGACCCGAACCTGATGGTGGGCTTTGACACTTCCGATGATGCTTCTGTTTATAAACTCAACGAAACGACAGCGATCATTCAGACTGTGGATATGTTTCCGCCGGTCACCGACGATCCTTACGACTTCGGCCGCATTGCTGCCGCCAACGCTCTTTCGGACGTATACGCCATGGGCGGCCAGCCTAAGCTGGCACTGAATATCCTGTGCTATCCGGAAGATTTTCCGGAAGAATCCATTGAAGGGATTCTACGTGGTGGTTACGAGAAAGTAGCCGAAGCCGGCGCCATGATCACCGGCGGTCATACGATCAAGGACCCGGTACCCAAATACGGCCTGTCCGTGACAGGCTTCGCCCACCCCAAAGACATCCGGACCAACAACGGTGTCCGGGAAGGCGACGTTCTGGTCCTGACAAAACCCATCGGGATCGGTACGTTGAATTCCGCCGCAACCATCGGCGTGATCACTCCGGAAGAAAAAAAACGGGTGATCGAAACCATGGCGGAGCTGAACAAGACGGCTTTCGAAGTATCCAAAGGCTTTCCGATCCACGCATCCACCGATGTGACCGGCTTCGGACTGCTGGGACACGCCTACGAAATGTTTGCCGGAACGGACTGTTCCCTCAGTCTCCTTTCTTGGCAGATCCCTGTCCTGGAAGGAGCTCTGGCCTATGCCAGGCAAGCCATCGTACCGGGCGGAAC
>JAQUXD010000080.1 GCA_028692535.1 Eubacteriales bacterium
TCCAGCAGGCGTTCTATGGCCTGCGCCAGTTTGAAAGCGACGCCACAGCCCGACAAATGAGGAAACGGATACGTGCTGTCGTTTCTTTTGGGATTGATAAACAGGCAATCCGGCATGGCGTCGGGACAGGGATTGTGATGATCGGTAACGATCATCCGTACCCCCAGAGAACGGGCATATGCTACTTCATCGATGGCCGAGCTCCCGCAATCCACGGTCACGATCAAAGCGGCGCCTTCGTCGGCAATGGCCTTGATGGCCCGCCGGGTGAGTCCGTATCCTTCCTTGAAACGAGAGGGAATAAAATAGCATACGCGATCTGTCAACTTTCGAAATACGCAAAGCAAGAGCGATACGGAAGTGACACCGTCGGCATCGTAGTCGCCATAAATGCAGATCCGCCCACCCGCATCCGCTGTGCGAAGGATCTCTTCCGCAGCAGGTTCCATATCGTTTAGAAGGAACGGATCATAGGTGCGTTGGGGAAAGGGCGCTAGAAAATCTTCGATCTGAGAAGGTTCGGTGACGCCGCGGTCCCGGAGAATTCGAAGTATGCTTTCAGGGACCCCTTCGGGTCCCTTGAGCGGTTCGTTATGCTGCTGTGCAAATACCCATCGGGCCATCTGTCTTCCTTTGCTGTCTTTCTGTCGATCCCCTAGGGAGAAACGTAATCGCGAGGATTTTTATACACACCGTTCACTCGGACTTCGAAATGAAGATGCGGTCCGGTGGACATCCCGGTGGAGCCAACTTTGGCAATGGTCTGTCCCCGTCCCACCACGGTCCCTTTGCTCACAAGAAGCTTGCTGGAGTGCGCATACAGGGTCACGATGCCGCCGCCGTGATCGATCATCACCATGTATCCGTAACTGTTGTTCCATCCGGCTGTGATCACGGTGCCCGCATTGGCCGCTAAAATATTGGTCCCTGAAGATGCGGCGATGTCGATGCCTGTATGCATTTTTTTAACGCGCAAAATGGGATGGATCCTGTATCCGAAGGGCGAAGAAATTCGGGTGCTTGCCTGGGACGGCCAACACATCGTACCTCCGATATAGCTGCCCGTGCCCTGAAGGCCCAGGATCTTTGCAGTCAACGCATTGGCTTCCGCGTTCAGGGCATCGATTTGCTTTTCCAGCGCCGCGTTATCCTTGTCGATAGCGGATTTTTTCGTCTGAACCTGACCTTTGCTGGCCAGCAGCGCTTCCTGCTGAGCGCTCTCGGCTGCCTGCTGAGCAAGAAGAGTATCCCTGAGCGCCTGGAGTTCCAACTTCTGTCCGATCACCTGATCATACTGCCCCTGGAGCTGCTCCAGCAGTTCGGCGTCGCTGTCGTAGATCCTTTGGACCATGTCCAGGTTTGTCATGAAATCCGACATATCCGAAGACCCCATTAACACGGTCAGGATCCCTACTTCTCCATTTTTGTACATGGTGCGGAGCCTGGTATTGAGTCCTTCGTTTTGAATGGCGATATCCTCTTCCAACTCTTCCAACTCTTCCATCGTCTGGGAGATCATGGATTTAGTGGAGTTGATATTTTTCTGCAGTCCGTTCAGCTCGACCTCCGCAGAATAGATCTGTTTCTCCAAATTCCGAATCTCGGCTTGCAGCGTGCTCGCCTTCTTTTTCCCTTCGCTCAGGATCTGCTCCATATCGTCGAGCTGGTCCTGGATTTTATCCAACTGACTCTGTTCCGTATTGGAAGCGTATCCCAGCGGAGCAAAGCAGGCTCCGCTTAAAAGTACCACAAGCAAGGCCCAGCTGCAGACGCGCGTCCTTCTTTTTAAATCCGCTCTCTTGAACATCATCTCTTTTCCCCCCTGTCGCTCATTCGATACCCCGGTGTTCGTTTTATGCATTTAAGAACCGCCGCATGGAAAGAATACTGCCGAAGGCGCCGATGCTCATGCCCAGCGCAATGAATATCCAGATCAAATTGCGCATCATGAACCCGACTTCCACGAAGGAAGTTGAAAACAGCAACAGCGCCTGATTGGAAAACAGCTCCACCATCCTGGAATAGATCATCCAGATCAATCCCAGGTAAATGCCGGCGGAAATGCAGCCGATCATCATGCCTTCGGCCAGCAGCGGTCCTCGAATAAACCAGTTGGTAGCCCCCACGTACTTCATGATCATGATTTCACGCTGACGAGCCATCACTGTCAACTTGACGGTGTTGGACACAACAACAACGGACACGATGATTAAAAACAGAATGATGATCAGCGCGCCCTGTTGTATGAAATCCGTGATCGTGAGGATCTTTTTTACTTCTTCCTGATAATAACGTACATCCTCCACGCCGATCAGATTCCGGCAGGCTTCGTAGATCAGCTGTCCGTCCTCCAGAGAGGTCAACTCCACACGAAGCGAATTCGGCAGCGGATTCTCCGCCAATCCCTCCAGAAGATAAGCCTTATCGCCCCAGCGGTCCTTAAAGTGCTCCATGGCTTCTTCTTTGCTGACGTAGGTGACACCGGCGATCTCATCCATGGAAAGGAGGCTCTGGGTGATGATATCGGCATCGTCTCTGCTTGTCTCCTCCAGCAGGTATACTTCGATCGTATTGAACTGCTGTTTGGCGCTTTCTGTGGCGATATTGATGTTGACCGTCACGAAAAAGAACAGTCCCAGGATCAAAAGCATGGCTGTTATGGAAAATATGGAAGCCAGACTCATTCCCTTGTTGCGGAAAACCTGGACGAACGCCTGTGTAAGAGCGTATTTCAAGCCTCTAATCATCGTAGCCGTACTCTCCTCCCCAGGCATCCCGAACGATCCGCCCCTTGTCGATGGCCACGACGCGTTTTCCCATCCGGTCTACGATATCCTTGGCGTGAGTGACCATCAGGACTGTGGTACCCCTGCGATTGATCTGGTTGATAAGCTTCATGATCTCCCAGGCGGTATCCGGATCCAGATTGCCTGTAGGTTCATCGGCGATCAGCATCATGGGATTGTTGATCAGAGCCCTGGCAATGGCAACGCGTTGCTGTTCTCCGGCGGAAAGTTCAGCCGGAAACTTATCTGCCTTGTCGCTGATGCCCATGATGGACAGCACTTGGGGGATCTGACGGCGTATGGCCCGTTTCGTCGAGTGGACGACCTCCATGGCAAAAGCCACGTTTTCGTAGACGGTCTTGTTTGGCAGCAAGCGAAAATCCTGAAACACCATGCCGATGCTCCGCCGAAGCGGGGGGATCTCCCTGTTGGACAAATGCGTGATCTCTCTTCCGTTGACGTAAATCGCGCCTTCGTCCGGTTCGATTTCTTTCAGAATCAGCTTGATGAGTGTGGACTTTCCCGCTCCGGAAGGGCCTACCAAAAATACGAAATCCCCTTTTTCTATCTTGATCGTTGCGTCCAGGAGTCCGACATTGCCGCCGTACATCTTGGTAACGCCCTCAAATCTAATCACGAATGATCCTCTCTTGTGCTTTTTCGATTATTTGACGCATTTAGTATACTATATATCCCGTTTTTTGGGAACAGCATTTATTGAAGTTCCATGGCTGCCGACTTCTAGATCAACATCCCCGGTTTCGCCCACACCGCTTTCAGGGATGCTTCGGTTTTTTGCCTTACGGGAAGGACACTGTAAGGCAACACGCAGTTGTACTGGGCACGATACAGATCCTCCGGCGCCAAGCAAGGTATTTCTACCCATTCGGCATGGCCCATAAATCGTTTCAATTCCCCTTTATGGACACCCTTGTTCATTTTATTGACCACCCAGATCGCATGGGGCACCTCCAAACGCATTCGCTCGATAGCGGCGGTGGCGGGAATCAGGCTTGAGGGCAGGGGATCCACCACAGAAATTACAGTATCCATTTCCGGAAGAATCTCCCATAGAACGGCGGAGGGAACACCGGAACAATCGAACAGACAGAATGTGCCTGCGACATTGTGGATCAGCCGCAGCAGATCGGAAACACACGGAGCCCACGCTTCCTTCCGGACCAAAGGATCCTGGGGGCAGTGAAGCACCCAGTTGATTCCCTCTTCCATGTTGGTTACATTTCTAATGCTGCGCTTCTGGGCCAGCAATGGATAAAATCGATGGAATTCCCTGTGAATAAATCTCTTTTCCACGCCGTAAGCCTCGTAGAAATAGGGCGTTCCCAATTCTGCAAGGGCAACGGCTTCCGACGGAGCGTGGCGCCGAACCCAGGCAGCCAGAAGTCCGGTCGTGAGGCTGACGCCGCTGCCTCTTCCCGTGCCTGTTACAGCGATCTTTCTTTTTTCTTTGACGAAAAGATCCGTCTTTGGGTTCCGCCCGCCATCGGGTATGCGAAAAAGCTTGTGATGTTCCATGGGACCTCCCGTCTGGAGCACCCGCTTTCCGAGCCGCTTGTATTATACATTATTTTACATTCTTGTCAAGGCGGGCGTGCTTTCCGCAAAGAAAAAGCCTGCATTCAAATGCAGGCTTATCATACGTCCTCGTCACGATCGGAGGTCGTTTATTGCATGGCACGCACCGCATCGGCGATGTGGGCGGCTGTGAGTCCGTATTTTTCCAGCAGTTCGTCGGGCTTTCCGGACTCGCCGAAGGTGTCCCGGATCCCTACGAAGGACACCTTCGCAGGCGCCTTCGCACAGCAAATCTGAGCCACTGCGGCGCCAAGGCCGCCGATCACGCTGTGTTCTTCCACTGTTACGATCCCTTTGGTTTCCATGGCTGCCTTGACCACAGCCTCTTCGTCCATGGGCTTCAGGGTATGCATGTCTATGACGCGCACGTCGATCCCTTCTCCGGCCAATTGTTCTGCGGCATCCGCCGCCTGGCTCACCAGGATGCCCGTTGCAATGATCGTATAGTCCTTTCCCTCTCGCAGTGTAAGGGCCTTTCCGATCTGCACATCGGTCTCTTCTTCGTAGATCACGGGAACGGCAGCCCGCCCCAGTCTCACGTACACAGGTCCTTGCATGTCCGCCGCAGCTTTGAGCAACTTTCGGGCCGACACATCGTCCGCCGGATTCAGCACGGTCATTCCCGGAATCGTACGCATCAGAGCCAGGTCTTCGATGGCCTGGTGGCTGGCGCCGTCTTCTCCGACAGTCAGCCCCGCATGGGTGGCGCAAATTTTCACATTAGCGCCGGTATATCCGATGGAATTTCGAATGATCTCAAAGGCCCGGCCGGCGGCGAAGATGGCAAAGGTACTTGCAAAGACCGTTTTTCCCGATATCGCAAGTCCGGCCGCCATGCCGTACATGTTCGCCTCTGCAATTCCCGCGTTGAAGAAACGTTCCGGATAGACTTTGGCGAATTCCTTTGTCATCGTGGATCCGGAAAGGTCTGCATCCAAAACGACGATATCCTGATGCACCGCGCCGAGTTCAACCAGCGCCTTTCCGTAGCTCTGTCTGGTCGCTATTTTATCTGCCATTACAGTACACCTCCCAATTCTGCCATCGCCTGCTCTGCCTGTTCCCGGTTCGGCGCCTTGCCATGCCAGCCGGCCTGGTCTTCCATAAAGGACACGCCTTTTCCTTTATGCGTTTCGGCCACAAGCACGGTTGGCGTCCCTTTATGCTGTCTCGCCTCTGCAAGACGTGCCAGAATGGCGTCGATATCATGGCCGTCCAGTTCCAGCACATTCCATCCGAAGGCACGGAATTTTTCGGCGATAGGCATCACCCCCATCACATCGCAGTTCCACCCGTCGATCTGCAGCCCGTTATGGTCCACAATGACGCACAGGTTATCCAAACCGTAGTGTGACGCCGCCATAGAAGCCTCCCAGACGATGCCCTCCTGAAGCTCCCCGTCCCCCAGCATCGCATAGACTCTGCTGGTTTTTCCGTCCAGCCGATTGGCCAGCGCCATGCCCACTGCGGCGGAAAACCCTTGTCCGAGAGATCCTGTGGACATTTCCACTCCGCACAGCTTCAGCATGGACGGATGTCCCTGAAGGCAACTGTCCAGCTTTCGGAACGTCACCAGATCCTCCTTGGGGAAGAAGCCTGCTTCCGCCAGGCAAGCGTACAGAACAGGCGACGCGTGCCCTTTGGAAAGAACGAACTTATCACGGTTCGGATCCAATGGGTTATGCCCGTCGATGTTCATTTCATTAAAATACAGAACGGTCATTATATCCGTAGCCGACAGGGATCCTCCCGGATGACCTGACCCGGCGTGATAAACCTCCCGGATGATATGCTGCCGGATGAGGGCGGCTTTCTCCTGCAATGCTTTCTTATCCATTTCTCCTCCTTCATTTCTATGAGCAGCAAACCGCTCGCAGACGCTGGCTTGCCTATTTCCCTTTTTGTGCTGCCACCTTTATGAAAAATAAAGGAAGCACGCTGATCCTCCGGATCCTGGAAGGCTCCTGCTTTAGACGGTACAGCCATTCCAGACCGTTGTTCCGATAAAACGCCGGCGCCCGCTTCAGCGTCCCGGACCAGATATCCAGGCTGCCGCCGATGCCGATGCCTACTTTCGCATGCAGCAGGTCCCGGTGCGCATCGATGAACTGCTCCTGCCTTGGGGAACCCAACGCCACACAGATGAAATCCGCACCGGATCCGTTGATCTTTTCGATGATCGAAGGAATCTCTTCCTCGGTAAAATACCCGTGCCGGGTCCCTGCGATCTGCAGGCCGGGAATCTGAAGCTTCATGTTTTCCGCAGCTTTTTCTGCGATTCCGGGCTTTCCGCCCAGAAAGTACACACGGCAATCCAGCTGCGCCGACAATTTCAGCGCATTCCAGGAAAAATCGATCCCGGTCACCCTCTCCCGTAAAGGTCGCCCCAGGATCTTTGAAGCGTATAACAGTCCTATGCCATCCGGGATCACAAGCTCCGCCCGGCGCAGGATATTCTTCAAAGCAGAGTCTCCGGATGCCCGCATAAGAATTTCCGAATTTGGGGTGGCGATCAATGTCATCCGATCCCCGCGCAGAAGATTTTCGAAAACAGACAAGGCATCTCCCAAGGTCACATCGTCCACGGGGATGCCCAATATATCGATTTTCTTATTCTTCTCTATCATATCCTTCTCCGTCAATGCAGTTATTCTACCATAAACCAGCCCTCCGATAAATACGAATTTATACAAAATGATAGAATCCCGCGAATGCTTATGCTATCATGTACGGGTATTGAATCAGGAGGAATAGAATGAGAATATGCGTTATCGGTCTGGGCTATATCGGACTTCCCACAGCGGCGATGTTTGCCCGTGCCGGGATGGATGTCCTGGGCGTCGATCGAAATAAAATCATTACGGATGCGCTGAACGAAGGGCGGATCGTCATCGAAGAAGACGGCCTTGCAGAACTGATCCAAAGCGTGGTGAGGGACGGTAAACTCCGGGCAGCAGGACAGCCCGAAGAGGCTTCTGCATTCATCATCGCTGTGCCTACACCTTTAGGCGAAAACAAGCAGTCGGACATGTCCTATGTGGAAGCTGCGACCCGTTCTGTCGTTCCTTATCTCCGATCCGGCAACATCGTCATCCTGGAATCCACCTCGCCTGTGGGAACCGTGGACGAACTGATGAAGCCGATTCTGGAAGAAAGCGGCCTGCAGGCCGGTACCGATTTTTTTCTGGGCCATTCCCCCGAGCGGGTCATCCCCGGAAGTATTTTACGGGAACTGGTCTGCAATGATCGGATCGCCGGCGGCATCAACGAAGTCTCCGCGAAAAAGATCGCCGAACTGTACCGCACGTTCGTCAAGGGAGAAATCTACGAAACCGACGCACGCACCGCAGAGCTGTGTAAACTTTCGGAGAACACCTACCGGGACGTAAACATCGCTTTTGCAAACGAGCTGGCGAAGATCTGCGAAGATCAGGGCATCGATGTGTGGAATCTGATCCGACTGTGCAACAA
>JAQUXD010000081.1 GCA_028692535.1 Eubacteriales bacterium
ATGGCTTCCGCTTCCGGGGCTACGCCGATCACGCCGATCATGGTGTTGATGGGGAAGGTGAGCTTGTGATTGAATCGGACGGTGTCGCCGGATACGTCGAACTCCCGGACGACTCGTTCGGCGACTCTCTGATAAAAGGCGCCGCCTTCTACGGATTGGCGCATATAGCCTTTTCCCTTGAGGCGAATGTCCAGGATCTCCACTTTTAGGACATCGCCTTTTTTTGCGCCCTGTACGAACAGGGGGCCGGTGGCCGGATTTTCTATGGCGTTTTCAGGCTCGAATTCGCTGCCGTCGGCGGACAAGCGGTCATCGTAGCAGTTGCGGGTCTCAAACCAGACGGTGTCGCCGCTTTGGCAGAATGCGGCCGGTGCATCGTCGGGCGAATGAGCGCCGATCACATAGTCACGGGTGATGCGTATCATGGGAACCTCCTTCGATATTTTTTACAGCCCAAGCAAGGTCGTTGCGATTTGGAAATAGATAAGCAGGGACATGGCGTCCACGATGGTGGAAATAAAGGGGCTTGCCATTACTGCCGGATCCACTCCGGTGCGACTGGCCAGCATGGGCAGGCTGCAACCCACCAACTTGGCCACAAGTACGGTGCCGATCAGAGTTAGGCTTACCACAGCGGCTACTTCTGTGGATACGTGGTCAAAATAAATCAACTTTAAAAAATTGACAGCGGAGAGGGTGACGCCGCACAGGACGGCCACCCGAATCTCCTTCCAGATCACTTTGATGATATCTTCAAACTCGATGTCGCCCAGGGAAAGTCCGCGGATGATGGTGACGCAGGCCTGGTTGCCGGAATTGCCGCCGGTGCCCATAAGCATTGGAATAAATGCCGTCAGCACCACCTGGGCGGCCAATGCGCTTTCGAAATGAGTAATGATGATGCTGGTGAACGTGGCCGATACCATCATAAGCATCAGCCAGGGGATACGCTGCTTCCAGGTATCCCAGACACTGGTCTTGAGATAAGCCCGATCCGAAGGCAGGATGGCAGCCATCCTTTCCATATCTTCCGTGGCCTCTTCTTGCATAACTTCCAGCGCGTCGTCGAAGGTGACGATCCCAACGAGTCTGTTTTCCGCATCCACAACAGGAAAAGCGGTAAATTCATACTTATAGAACATCCTGGCGACTTCTTCTTGATCGTCGGTCGTCTGGATGGAGATGACGTTGGTCTCCATCAGATCGGAGATTTTGTCGGTCTCTTCGGCCAGAAGCAGCTCCTTGACCGTGACCAGACCGATCAGTCTGCGGTGGTCCACCACATAACAGATGTAGATGGTTTCTTTGTCCACCCCGGTCTTGCGAATGTGGTCGAAGGATTCTTTGACCGTGAAATCCGGCTTCAAATCCACATACTCGATGGTCATGATGCTGCCGGCCGAATCTTCCGGATAATTGAGGATCTGATTGATGTTTTTTCGAGTGGCAGCGTCTACATTTTGCAGGATCTTCTTGACAACGTTGGCCGGCATTTCTTCGATGATGTCTACCGTATCATCCAGAAAAACGTCATTCAGCACTTCCCTCAATTCGGCATCGGAGAATGCAGCGATCAGGGATTGCTGCAGTTCGGATTCCATTTCCACAAAGGTGTCTGCAGCCAGTTCCTTGGGTAGGATCCGGAAGATGAGCAGGAGTTCTTCGGGGCCGATATCCCCGTCGTCCAGCAATTCTTCCATGGCTTCGGCAATATCAGCGGGGTTCAAGGTGTCCAGATATTTGTGCATGCTGATGAAGCGCTTGGAATGAAGGTACTCCAGTAATTCTTGCATGATCAGTTCCATTTCGTCCATGTCGTACCTCCTTTCTCTGTCGGGAAATCGCCCTGCACGTTCTATCTTATGCTTTGCCGCTGATACCGTCAACCACAACATTATAACATTTTTTCGATATGCTCATGATTCCGGACTTGTGATAAAATGGAAATACATTCGAGCTTTCACAGGCCGAAGCAGGATATTTATCGCAAAATAACAGGAGAAATGATATGAGAAAACCGAAAATTCTGATCAGCAGCTGCCTGTTGGGCCTTCCGGCGCGCTACAACGGAGAGCAGTTGGTGCATCCTATGATCGAAGCTCTGGAGGAAAAGTACGAGCTGATTGCTGTGTGCCCCGAAACGCTGGGCGGGTTGGAGATTCCAAGGCCGCCGGCAGAGATCATTGGTAAACGGGTGGTCAACAAAGAAGGTTTGGACGTTACCCAGGAGTACGAGGAAGGTGCGCAGCGAACCCTGGACATCGCCAAGGGATTGTCCATCAAAATTGCTGTCTTCAAGGAACGGAGTCCGTCTTGCGGACACGGCTGGATCCATGACGGCACATTTACCGACGGAATGGTAGAGGCAGACGGTGTTTGCACAAGGTTGCTCATCGAAAACGGCATCGAGGTCCTGGGTGAAAGCCGGATCAGCGAGCTTCTTACTCGTTGACCGTGCGCACGGCCAGTTCGATGGCTGCCAGAGTCTGATCTTCTTCCGCAAATGAGGTGGTGCCGAGAGGCTGATAGACGGTCAGTTCAAGATAGAAGACCTGACCGTCGTAGGTGATGTCGCTTAAGCCTGCTTCCAGATCGTTGGTATAGACGGCATCGTTCACCAGTGGATAGTAGGTGGAAACCGGAGCGCCGCCGCCGGGCGGGACCCGGGTGTAGACCATTTCGATCTTCCCTTCGTGACTGACCGGTTTTACCTCCAGGCCGTAGATGGAACTTGTGAAGGATGCAAGAGTAAGATTGTCGCTGCTTTGCAGTTTTACGTCCCGGGCGTAGCGCAGCTCGTCGGTCAGGCTTTGGGAGAGCGTGGACAGGAGCACAGTAGACTCAGAGACCGCTTTCATTTGTTGATAAGCGTTCATTGTGGCGGGGATGGCTACAAAAAGGGCGGCGGCGATCAGGACCATCACTGTGATGGCCGCCAGCATTTCGATCAGCGTAAAGCCGCTTTTCCCGCGGTGCTTCTTTTTTTTGCAGTCCATCTTTTGCATTACGGTGCCCTCCAGTAGGCGTGGATGGCTTCGTCGGAAATGCTGCCACTGTAGTTTACATCGATGGACACGCCGTTCATGATCACAGTGGAGGTCCCTTCCGGTATGCGGCTTTCCGCGCGGATCATTTCCGAGGAGAACAGAGCAAAGGCATCCGTGGCCTGGTTATTGATGGCGGCGGCGGAGCGAATGTACATTAACAGAATCGTGGAAGTGACTGCGATGATCATAATAGCCACCAGCGTTTCCAGCAGGCTTTCGCCCTGATCAGAACTCAGTTTTTTGAAGCAGCGCTTCATATCAGTTTTCCCCCTTCGTGATGGCAGAGGTATCGAAGGTGACTGTGGTGATCCTGCGCACCAATATCCGGGTGCACAGGTCGTATTCGCCGGAGCCCGGAGGCGATTGGAATTCGTGGACAGAGGTATCGGTCTCCGTACGGGATTCCACGTCTGCGGGCATGGTAAGCGTCAGGGCGTAGGGAATTTCGCCGGAGCGTGTCAAGACGAATTTCAGCATGCGCTCTGCGCTCATGCTGACCTGTACTGTCACATCTTCCAACCCAAGATCCGGGGCCTGGATCAGAAATGTTTCCTCAGCCGCCGGATCGTCGAAGAGCGGGGCCAGCTTTTCGGCAAGAGCATTGGTCGGTGGTGTCAGGCTCCGTTGAGGACTGGCTTCGAATACATCGCAAGGCTGATCGTGGGTGATGGTTACATATTCTTCTGTGAAAAAGGTGCCGGCCATCTCGCCGCGGATCAGCTCGGCCGCCGAATAGACTGTCATATAGTCCTGTTCTTCGTCTTTCAGATGACGGGTCTGTCCGATGGCAGCCGAACCGGCGGACAGGATGATGCCGCCGATGGTAATGCACAGCAGCAGATATCCCAGCGCCATGATCACGGTGGCGCCATTATTGTTTTTTATTTTTTCTTTGACTGTCTTCATTTTGTAAGACCTGTTCCTCTATGGAAATACAGTGATCGTCCCGCCGGACAACGTTCCGGCGATGGTAAAGTGATAAGCTGATCTTTCCCGCCCGCTCACTGTTGCATTGTTGACCCAGAGTATGCTGTCTGTTCCGGTCGATTCGAACTGCAGTTTCATCCCCCATCCTGTCGATGCGCTGATCGTAGCCGATACGATCGCGATGTCATTTTCTGAGGTAAGATACACGCTGCCGCGGCTGCTGGAAACAGACGTCTGCGCTTCGGGAGTTGCCAGGGATGACAGATCGATACCGCTGCCGTTGCTTGTGATGCTGATCGGCTTCCCGTAGGCCGTGTTTTCTATATTCGCTGAGCGAGCCGATATGCTTTCTCCTGCGGTGA
This sequence comes from Eubacteriales bacterium, assembly GCA_028692535.1. Classification (GTDB taxonomy): domain Bacteria; phylum Bacillota; class Clostridia; order Peptostreptococcales; family Anaerovoracaceae; genus UBA10908. Next base: position 4,337 of record JAQUXD010000081.1, read on the forward strand.
TTGTAATGTCGACTTTTGCATCAATGGTCGCCTTGTCTAAGTTAAGGGATTGAGCAGCTTCAATCTCGATGGTTGAATCACTCCCGCCCCCGGTTGACTCTATGTGAGATTCTGAAGCGATTACGCTTCCCTCAGAAGACACGATGCGGACGCCATAGTCCCCAGCCGATGTGATCGTAGCGTTGCTGATGTTGATATCGTCTCGGGATATCAGACTTAAAACCCCGCTGCCGTCGCTTTTGGTCGCGATGGTTGTTCCTATTGCTTGAATACCTCCATTTTCAGCGGTTATGCTTGAAATATAGGGGTTTGGTTTATTCTCGAATCCTGAGATATTTATGCCGTCCAGTATGATATCCCCATTATGAGATACCATTGAAACTGCAAGATTACTAGAGGCGTAGATATTGGTTTGCAGCACGATATCTCCCTCGACTACCCAATCAACAGTCTTGTTGCTTGTGATGATCAGGTCGCCTGTTTCTTCAGGGACATAAAGCGAACCACCCACCAAGACATCGTCGACAACGATTTGTCCATTCGTAAGATCATCCGCTGTCAGAAAAACGTACTCATCATCCTTAAATATCATGGCTTGTCCGCCAGGGATCTCTTCGTCCGGTCTGAAGATTTCCGTGTCTCCGATTTCGACCAAGCCTCCTCCCGGCGTTTCAATCGGCCAATTCCCGTAGTGTGCAAGCGTTCCGACCAGTGCAATGGGATATGCTTGTCCTGCCAGGTCAAGGCTATAAGGTTTTGTCGTTGCGATCGTGGGCACTCTCCAAGGCCCTGTGCTGTATGTGGCCTGCAACTCATCGATGCTTCTGGCGGTTATACCGCTTATTGCACTTGTATAAGTGGGGTTGGATCCGGAAAAGTAGCTGCATCCTCCGTCTGCTCTGTTGGAAAAACCATAGCTGCTGCCGGTCGTTCCGTCGAATGTCGTTGCCGAATAGCAATTGCTTATATTTCCTGATGGGGCATAGGTAAATCCGGTAACAGCGGTTCCGTTGGTTTGCTTGATATTGCCGCATGCATAGGAGAAGCTGATATCACTGTTTGATCTTCCTATGAATCCCCCGGAATATACATTGCTTCCTGAGGTGTTCACAGTGATTTCTGTGGTGTTTGCATAACAATGTTCGATTGTATCCGAGGTGCTGGTCCCAGCAAATCCTCCCGCGCCTGAATTCCCGGCAAGGTTGACGGTCATCGTTTTCAGCGCTGCAAAGCAATAAGAATAAGAGCTGTTTTCGCTTTTCCCCACAAGACCCCCGACGGCCGTTGCGGCGCCGGCCGACAGATTTCCGTTAGAAGTCAAGGCAAAGACGCTGCTGTTTGAAATTACGGTATGAGAGACGAAACCTGCAAGCGCGCCCGCAAAATCAGCATTTCCGCCATTGATTGTGGGATCGGTCAGCTTTACGCCTGTGATGCTTCCGGGAGACGCTGCGCTTCCGAACACGCCAAAAAGTCCGCTGTATTCGCCGTTTGTTGCGATGGAAAGGTTGCTGATAGAATTTCCTCCACCGTTGAAGTCTGTAAGCGTGCCGTTGGAAATAGGGACAAAAATGATTGCATCCGAAAAAGCCCAATCGATATCTGTTTGGACAGTTGCTTTTGTTATACCCGAAACGTTTGACAGGTTCCGATCGAGATTTTGGAGATGTCTTGCAGAAGACAGGAATACCTCATCTCCTGCCCGGCTTGCAAAAAGGCTGTTCACGACCTTCGTTGTCGTGGAGGGTATCATTAAGTTTCCGTCGGAGGTTTCTTCTGCCGTGAGTGTGATCCGGAGATCTGCCCCCGGTAAAATAGCAGGTTTGCCGCCATCGGGCAAGAACAGCTCCTGGAAATGGTGTCCGGTCTGGAGCCTGTCCAAGGTGATCAGGATATGTCCGGTAGCGCTTTCCAGCGTTATGTTGGGATATTCCGCAAACTCGCTCTGGCTTCCGCTGAATGTATAGGTGTAAGAAGCGTACGAAGCAGGTTCATTGCGATCTTCGATGGTTAGACGATAGGAAGCCGCCGGAGACGGCTCAATACGGATTTGCAGGCGTTCCTGGTTTTCCAATGTGAAATCCGATACCGAGGAGTCGACATTTCCCACATCCGGAAGGATGTCCGCCGATCCGCCGTAATAGCCTGTAACCGGTTGATCGGTGATGCTGTCCAGCTGCTCCCTTGTGCGGTCTGTTCCCTGAACGGCAGCGTAATCAAAATAGGCATCGGAAAAAAAGACGCCGTGAACGCTTCCGTTGGAGGGATTGTATTCGATGGCATAATACTGATCTCGTATAGCCGGATCTGCCGCGCCGGGGGGAATCAGAATATCCGTGACTGTTTTGCCCGGCGCCGGGGACCCGTCGCTGCTGCGGTTGACGACAACACACAATGTTTGACCGTCCCAGGAACTTTCGCTGTCATCGTAGTCCGCCGGCATCTGATCGATGGGGATCCAGTCTGCGAGCCCATCAGCGATCAGATCCGGATCCGCCAGCGGATCCACCTGTCCCAGGGTGCCGGCGGACCGCATCACCGTCAGTCGATTCTGGGCGGCGATGAACAGAAGACGCGCGCCGGCTTCCATTTCTGTGGATTTTAAAGACCGCTTCAGCGCGGCGGTGCCCGGGATGGCAACCAACCCTAACAGAACGACCAACGCAAGCGCTATGATCGCCTCCATCAGGGTAAACCCGCTGTTCTTTATTTGTATGACTTTCCTGTTCAATAGACGACCTTTCCCAGAGCGGCCAGGATCAGCTCCGAAGCCAGGATGCCTGTCTGGTTCTTTTCATCCAGAATCGGATTCACTTCCACCATGTCCACGGCGATCAGTTTCTTGCTTGCGGCAAGCATTTCTACGCCCAGAAAGGCTTCCCGCACTGTCAGTCCGCTGTGAACGATGGTTCCTGTGCCCGGTGCGGATTCGGGTGTGATGGCATCCACATCGAAGGACAGATGGATGCCTTCGGTGTCGGCGCCGGCGATGCGTATCGCTTCTTCCATCACGGCCTCCATGCCCATGCTGTCGATGCGGGCGATGGAGAAGACCGTCACGCCGGATTCCCTGATTCGGATCCGCTCGATCGGATCGATGTCCCGACCGCCGATCTGCACACATTTTTTCGGATCCACAAAGACAGGACCCTGTCCGAAGTCTACCATTTCCATGGGACCGTGGCCGCATACGGCCGAGAAGGGCATGCCGTGCATGTTTCCGCTGAGTGTGGACTCCTCGTTGTTCCAGTCTCCATGGGCATCCATCCAGATCAATCCAATATTCTTATAGTGGTTGGCCGTGGCAGCGATGGTTCCCGCAGCAATGCTGTGATCTCCGCCCAAAACCACCGGAAATCCTCCTGTTTGCAGGGTTTTACTCACTGATGCGTAGAGCTTGTGCCCCACATCGATCAC
>JAQUXD010000082.1 GCA_028692535.1 Eubacteriales bacterium
GTGGATCTGGACTACCTGATTTACATGATCCGCTACGATACGATATACGGACGGTATTGCGGAACCCTTGAACGCTACACGAAGGGCATCATTGTCGATGGTGTTAAAATACCGGTTTACGGAGAATCCGAGGCGGAGCAGATCCCATGGCCCGAATGCGGAGCCGAGTACATCGTGGATGCCACGGGCGCGTACGTCAAGATGGAAAAAGCGATTCAGCACCTGCGGGCGGGGGCTAAAAAAGTGATCATGTCGGCTCCGGCCAAGGACATCGTAACGCCGACCTTTGTATATGGCGTCAATCACGAAAATTACTCTTCGGATATGGATATTGTATCCAACGCTTCTTGCACCACCAACTGCCTGGCGCCCCTGTGCAAGGTGCTCCAGGACAATTACGGCATCCAGATGGGACTTATGTCCACGATCCATGCCGCCACGGCGAAGCAAAAAGTGGTTGATGCCAGATCTCTCAAGGACTGGCGGACGGGGCGCTCCGTATTCGGGAACATTATTCCTTCGTCCACCGGCGCTGCCAAAGCCGTTGGGCTGGTCATTCCTGAGCTTCAGGGAAAGATGACAGGTATTTCCTACCGTGTTCCCACTGCAGACGTATCGGTAATCGATTTGAACGTCTGTCTGGACAAGCCGACCAACTATGCCAGCATTTGCGCCAAAATCAAGGAAGCCTCGGAGACCACGATGAAGGACGTGCTCGACTATGTGGATGACGAAGTGGTTTCCACCGACTTTGTGGGAGATCCCCATCCCGCTATCTTTGATGCCAGAGAAGGAATCGCTCTGAACGACAAGTTCTTTAAATTTATCGCCTTCTACGACAACGAATGGGGTTATGCCAGCAATCTGCTTCGCATGGTGCGTCACATGAATCATATGGACAGCAAATAGAAAAAGCATGCCAAAGCCGCAAAAGGACCGAAGGGTATCGTGTCGCCTTTTGCGGCTTTTTTCGTGAGAAGGAGCATCAGTGCCCAAAGGCCTGCAAGGAGGGAGGCGTGGCAGAGGATCGTTGCCATGTCTGGCGCGCCGAAGGCAAAACCCAGGCCGGCCGCCAGCTTGGCGTCACCCGCCCCCAGCCCCGGAGGGCGGCGGGCGGAACGGGAGATCAGGATACAGAAAGCATAGATACCCAGAGGAAGAACCAGGCCCGCCGCTCTGGCCGGCGCCGGCACTTGAAACAACAGACCGGCGCCGGCCAGAAACAGGATCCACTGGTCTTGCAGGATCCTGTAGCGGATGTCGCAGATCGTCAGCTGGATCAGGCAAAACAGCACCGCAGCGGCGGGCGCGAACCGCTGGAGCGAAACTTCAGCATTTTGCCCCAGTAAGAGTACAACAAAAGGAAGAGAAAAAAGCAGCCCGTACGGGATTGGCGCCTGGAGGTTTCGGGCAGTTGGCGGTTCCGGAACCGTACCGTACTCGCAAAACCAGGAAGCCGGCGCATGATTCCAAATCAGAACCGATCCGAATCCCAGAAGAGGGGCTGCGAAAGCTGATACAAAAAAAGCGGGAAGGGTCATCGGTTAATACTCCGGATCCCGTCCCGCTATTATTATACCAAAATGTTAAATAATGTCAATTGCTGTGATTGGTTTACCTCTGTCCGCTGGCATTCAAAACATTCTTGATTTTGTGCTGAACCATGCGCTTGATGGCTTCCCGCGCCGGTCCCAAATACTTTCTGGGGTCAAAATCGGCGGGATTTTCCATCAGATAGCGTCGAATTTCCGCTGTCATGGCAAGTCGAAGGTCAGTATCGATGTTGACCTTGCAGACACCATATTTCGCTGCTTCCAGGATCATATCCTCGGGCACGCCCTGCGCCCCGGGGATGCTTCCGCCGTATTGGTTGCACATGGCTACGAATTCCGGCAGCACAGTGGACGCGCCGTGGAGAACCAGCGGTACGTCGGGGATCAGTTGATGGATGGCTTTGAGGCGTTCAAAGTCTAAATACGGCTCTCCCTTGAATTTGTAGGCGCCGTGGCTGGTGCCGATGGCGATGGCCAAGGAATCCACACCGGTTTTGTCCACGAACTCCGCTGCCTCTTCCGGATCTGTAAAGGTGGCCGAGCGGGCATCTACCTTTACATTGTCTTCGATGCCGGCCAGCTTGCCCAGCTCCGCTTCTACCGTCACACCTTTGGCATGGGCGTATTCCACGACCTGCCGGGTGACGGCGATGTTTTCCTTGAAATCATAACGCGAGCCGTCGATCATAACAGACGTAAACCCGTCATCCACACATTTTTTGCAGATATCGAAATCTTCGCCGTGATCCAGGTGCAGGCAGATATCCAATCCGGTATCCAAAATAGCGGCCTCCACCAACTTCAGAAGGTAGGCCGGTTTGGCATATTTTCGGGCGCCGGCCGATACCTGCAGGATCAGCGGGGCGCTTTCATCGCGTGCAGCATCGACGATGCCCTGGATGATTTCCATATTATTCACATTAAAAGCGCCTACGGCATAGTCGCTGTTCAATGCTTTGGCGAACATTGCCTTCGTCGTTACGAGTCCCATTCCATCCTCCTTGCGTTTATCTTGTCAGTATATCGGCGATGTCTTCCACCGTCGATCCGGCCGGGATCGTAAAGGTCCCTGCCATTAATTTTGTCTCGGCGTTGATCTTGGAAACCGCAGTTACAAAGGCTTCCGGAGATTCCACCAGTTGTTTATCGAATAGAAGCTGCGCGATTTTCGTGCCCGTTACGCCCACCGGAACGGTAAATTTTGTTTCGGTTTTTGTTTTGAAAGGCGCGTTGTCCGGCGTTTCTTCATCCTCGGGAATATCGCCGGTTCCTTCTTCGGATTCTCCGCTTTGACCTCCATCAGGATCCGAAACGATCTCCTCCGGGTTTTCGTTGATGTCTTCCACTTCTTCCGGTGTCAGATCCAGATCGTCCAGCCCCAGATTGTCGGAAGCTTCTCCCGCGTGGATCTCCGCCATGTACTCAGGATAAGCCATAATATCACCGATCCGCCAGAAAATGACGGCGCCGGCAATGACTACGATGAGTACGGCCACAAAAATATCATTGTAGTCGTAGACCAGATCTTTAAATTTCTTCATGAGTGCCCCCTTTGCGGATCCCTTTCCCCTGAATTGCTTTCGGTTACAATTTATCACAAAACCCGACGGGTTGCTACTCGTATGGTTAAAAATATGGTATAATCATCAAGCTATGATTGAAATTATTGTTACATCCAATGATGATAATCAGCGGCTGGATCGATTTTTAAAAAAATATCTTTCGGAAGCGCCGCTGTCCATGATCTATCGGATGATACGAAAAGACATCAAGGTAAACGGCCGCCGGGTCGGCGAGGATACCATGCTCGCCGCGGAGGACGTTGTTACCTTTTATATCAGTCCGGAACAGCTGGCCGCCCTTACGAAAAAAAAGAAGCGTGTCGCTGCAAAGCGGCAGTTCACCATCGCCTACGAGGACGAGGATGTGATCGTGGTCGGAAAGCCCTTCGGCTTGCTGGTCCACGGAGATTCTTCGGAGAAAAAGGATACGCTGGCCAATCAGGTGGTGGACTACCTGATCCGGGAAGGCAGTTATTCGCCTCGGGCGGAACGCACGTTCACGCCGTCTCCGGTGCACAGGCTGGACCGCAACACTACAGGGTTGGTGGTTTTCGGCAAAAACAGCCCGGCTCTTCGCACGTTGTCTTTCATGCTTCGGGAAAACGGCGTTCGGAAGTTTTACCAGACGATCGTTGTGGGATCTCTGAGCGAGGAGTTGCACTTGAAAGGAAAGCTGCACAAGGATCCGGCGGAGAACAAGTCGAGGGTCTTCGACGCAGAAGACTCCAGAGGCAAGCCCATTGAGACGATCGTAAGACCTGTGTATACAGGACCGGATTACAGTGTGGCGGAAGTGGAACTGGTCACCGGCAGGAGTCACCAGATCCGGGCCCATCTTCAGTCGGCGGGCTATCCCCTTATCTGTGACACAAAATACGGTTGGGCGACTGCCAACCGAGTCCTGCAAAAAAAGATCGCGTGGTCCACGCAGCTTCTCCATGCGGGAAGGTTGATGATCGTCCAGGCGCCGCCGCCGCTGGAACATTTGAACGGACTGGAGATCACCACACCGGTGCCCCCGTTCTGGAAAGAGATACAACTGGCATTATTCGACAAGGAGATACTGCACAATGGGATTGAGTGAAAACGCCAAAGAATGGATCAAAGATATACTGGTAGCCGTGGTCGTGAGCATTGTCATTCTTCAATTCATCAAGCCGACCATCGTGCGCGAGCACTCCATGGAAAACACGCTCAAAGAAAACGATTACATCCTGGTAAGCCGTCAGGCGTATGCGTTGTTCGGCGATCCGGAATCGGGCGACATCGTCGTTTTCAGGAGTGCGCTTAAGACGCCTGCCGGAAAAGACAAGCTGCTGGTCAAGCGGATCATCGCCGTTCCCGGCGATACCGTCGCAATCGAAGACGGATGGGTGATCCTGAACGGTGAAGCATTGGAAGAACCTTATACGAAGGATGGCTATACCGCCTCGGAACTGGAGGAGGTGACGGTGCCGGAGGGCTATTTGTTTGCCATGGGCGATAATCGCCAAAACAGCATGGACAGCCGAGACAGCCGCGTCGGCATGATCCCCCTGGAGGACGTGCTGGGCAAAGCTTTTTTCCGTCTCTATCCCTTCGATCATATCGGCGGCCTGGATTGACGATTTTATTTTTTACAATAATGCAGAGATTATGATATGAGCATACTCAAATTACTTGCAAACAACAAAAAAGCGCGGCACGACTACTTCTTCGTGGAAATGTTCGAAGCAGGGCTCGTGCTGACCGGAACCGAGATTAAATCCGTGCGAAACGGCGGTATCAATCTTCGGGATTCTTTTGCGCGTATCGACAACGGGGAAGTATGGGTCTACAACATGCGGATCAGTCCCTACGAAAAGGGAAATCGGTTCAATACCGATCCACTGCGGCCCAAAAAGCTGCTGCTGAACAAGCAGGAGATCCGTAAGCTCACAGCGGCCACGACCCAGAAAGGCCAGACCTTGATTCCCGCCCGGGCGTATATGAACCACAAGGGACTGGTAAAACTGGAACTGGCCATCGCCCAGGGCAAGAAACTCTACGATAAGCGTGCCGACATTGCCAAGCGCGACGCGGAACGGTCCATGGACCGTTCCGCGCGCAGCAGGGAGCGCTTCTAAAGAACTCTTCGAAACTACAGTGCGGCGCCGATAGCTTTGGCCTCTTCGATCGCTTTTTCGTTGTTCTGAGCCGGCTTTTCGAAGGGATCGGCCACGGTGTAGAAATACTTGAATTCCGTGCCTAAGTATTTGCACATGGCTGTGAATCCGTCTTTGATTCCTACGAAGCATTGGTTTTCGGGGGGTTCTTCTCCGGTGATGACCATATGCATGGTTTTTCCGGCGAATTTTTCGAAGGGGGGCGGATAGCTCCGGTCCAAGACCAGTTTCAATGTTGCGCTCACCCACCAATAGTATAAGGGTGTGGCCATGAAAATGTAGTCCGCATCCTGGATGGCTTCGGCGACGATGTGGTAGTCGTCATCAATGATGCATGCTTTCTCTTCGTTGGACCAGCAAACGCGGCATCCGGTGCAGGGCTTGATGTCCAGAGGCACCAGATCCAGACGGTTCACTGTGTGCCCGTTCTTTTCGGCTTCTTTGAGTATCGTTTCCAGCAGGAATGTGGAATTGCTGTGAGTCCCTCTCGGGCTGGAAAACATGGCGAGTATTTTCATAAGTACCTCCTGAATGTTGACTTGTGCAATGTGCTAAAAGCATCATAACATAAACAGCATTATACGCAAGATTATCTCAATACTTCGCAATATAATAAGCGTCACATCGCAATAAAGTAATTGTAACATGTCTGTCATTGAATTTTTAGCAAGATATGATATGCTTATACCGTCCGGAAGGGTTTTCCTCTCCGGGCAGGCGCCTGAGCCGCACATCGGCCGGACCGTCACCCATTCGGGGGCGTACAGGTTTCGACGGGGGTGTGGAAGTCGGGTAAGCGAGCCGCAGTTGGTTCAGACTGCGTTAAAAAGGACCCGTTAAAAAGAAACGCAAAAACAAACAATAATTACGCACTCGCTGCTTAACTAGCAGCCGCGTCGTCGCCCGGTATTTACCCGTAGGTTCCGGATCCGGCGTCGATCATACGGGAAAACTTCCCGAGAGCTCCTGGTATCGGGAGGGACTAACAGGATAGCGAAACAGTAGCCTGCTTTTGGGCGGCTGCGTAGCGAAACATTAAAACAAAAGCTGCGCTCGGAGAAAGCCTAATGGAAATGCTTTCGGACGTGGGTTCGATTCCCACCGCCTTCACCAGAAACGAAGCCACCTGCTGATCGATACAACGATCAACAGGTGGCTTTTGCTTGTTCCTATAGACACGGCAAATATTCTGAAAGTTGAATATATTTCTCATCATGATATACTTTAAAGTACGTTACTACTGCTTTCGTGCAGAGGAACCGGCATGGCAGCCTTGAACCCTACATTCAAAAAGGAGGGAATTCATCATGCTATATGAGATCGTACAACACTTTCCAAAAGACATGAATTTCAAAAAAGAAGGTCCGCTCATCTCACTCTATCAACCCACCCACAGATCTTTCCCTGAAAACAAACAAGATCCGATCGTGTTTAAGAATCTTCTTCGCAATATTGAGAATTCTTTGAAGCAACTGCCGGATTTTCACTTCATCGACATCATCATGAAACCGTTTTATGCTCTGAAGGAAGACAAAGAATTTTGGAATCATACTGCTGAGGGGATCGCTGTTTTTGCTTGTCTCAACAAATGTATCGTCTACAATCTTAACAATTCGGTGAAAGAATTGGCAGTCGTAGCCAACAGCTTTCATATCAAGCCGCTGATCAAGGCTTTTCAGTCCACTGAAAATTACCAGTTATTGGGCCTCAGTCGCGAAAACTTTATTCTTTACGAGGGCAATCGATACGGCTTTAAAGAAATCGCGATAGACCAGGACATCCCGAGAACCATGAAGGAGGTCTTAGGGGATCAATTATCGGACTCCTATTTATCTCACGCATCTTATGCCGGTACCGGAACTCCCGCGATGTACCACGGCCACGGTGATGTGAAGCAAGAGATCGATAAAGATACCGAAAAGTACTTTAGATACGTAGATTCCTATGTGTTTGAGAACTACTCAAAGCCGTCGAAGCTGCCGCTTATTCTGATTTCCCTGAAGGAACATCGTTCAGAATTCAAAAAAATCAGCAACAACCCTTATTTGCTGGAGGCGGGCATCGGCAAATCCGTTGAATCCCTTGATTTAGCTGAAATACATCAAAGCGCGCAAGCGATCATAGAAGCTATCAACATCGAAAAGATCAAAAAAATGGCAGAAAGCTACGCAAAAGCGGAGGCGGATTCCCTGGGCTCTTCCGATTTGGACCAGATCGCCAAGGCAGCCTATGAAAACCGAATTGAAACAATGTTGATCGAGGAAGATACAATTGTACCGGGAAAGATCGACGCCGGCACCGGAAAAATCCAGCGGGGAGATCTAGAGCATCCTGATTACGACGATATCCTGGACGACTTGGCTGAATTTGTTTTATCAAGCGGGGGAAATGTATTCGTCCTGCCAAAGGATAAGATGCCCGGAGATACAGGTGTTTCTGCTATTTTTAGATATGT
>JAQUXD010000083.1 GCA_028692535.1 Eubacteriales bacterium
TTCCCATAAGCATTCTCCCACGCATCTGCCAACTTGAAGAACTCTTCATAGCCGTTGATCCTGATATATTCTATGGCTTGCTTATACTTTCCATACTTATATCCTTTGTGATTGTGGAATGCCTGTATAATGGAACAATCGTCGTACGCCGCGCAATCCGCACAGGAGCACAACTGTTTATCCATGCAGCATCTCTTGATTCTGCATTTTGCTTTTGAGAGTTCTCGTTCTCCGTTTTCGTAGCCGATCTTACAACCCTTGCATGCTTCGGTTTTATATACCTTGCAGGTTCTGCAATAGGCTCCGCAACAGCCAAGCTCAATCGTGGACATTTGCCTAGTATCCTTGCTTCAACTTAAACAAAAACACCCTTCCCGCAGGAAAGGGTGCGCCGATTTCTTCTTTTTTCTTCTCCGTTACGGTTGTCAGGGCGCAGTTCACCCGTTCGATCAGCGGCCGCGCGCATGGCACGACCAAATACGACGATGTACGCTGCTTTGCCTTCAATGGGTCGCCTGAACTTTCTTTCGACTATACTCCAATAAAATGCATGTTATATTTTAACTAAGCCTTAAATATATTCAAAGCTGTCTCCAACCCCGAGATCTTCCACGGCCACGACCCGCGCAAGGCTGATTTTAGCTTTTACGTCGGTGCAGTGGCAGGGATGCATGGCGGAAATTTTCTGCAGGGACAAATAATTCAGTATTTGTTCCATGACCGCCGGATCCACGTTCAGCAAGTGGAAACCTCCGATCACATCCACGATCCGGTCGTCGCCGCAGACTTCTTTCGCATACTCGATGGTGTTGCAGATCCCGGCGTGGCAGCAGCCCGTGACGATCACGAGTCCCTCGTCGGTTTTGTAGACCAGGGACGTATCATCGATGATATAGTCCGGTTCGAGCTCCCCGTTGGCACCCTTGGTGACACCGAAGGTGATCTTGTTTTCAAAGTCGTTGCGTCTTGGTATCTCGCCCAGGTAGACCAGGTTTTCCGTCAGTTGGAAGGGTTCGTTGATTTTTTTGACGCGGAAGTAGCCTTCCAGAGCGCTTTCCCTTAAATTGAGTCCGATTTCTCTCCCTTGACTGATCTTTGGTTCAAAGGCTTTTTCGTGGGCGATCAGGTCGACCTTTTTCTTCATTTGGGTAGCTTCGTAGTATTTCAGCAATCCGCCCATACCGCCGGTATGATCGTCGTGCCCGTGGGAGAAGATGAGACTGTCGATCTCCTTGATCTCCAAGCCCAGCAGTTGGGCATTGTGAATAAAGATATCCGAATACCCGGTATCCAGCAGGATCTTTTGGCCGTCCTCTTCGATGAGGGCGGAAAATGCCGGCTCCCCGAGAAAATACCGGTCGATCGTGGTGTTGTTGTCGCACAAAATGGTTACTTTCATTTTCTTCCTCCGCTTATATTTCCAGTGTGTTTCCTTCTGCGATCATCCGGGTTTTACCGGACAAGTACAGCCACTTTACTTCTTTGCTTTCAGGATCCCATTCGACCTCGATCCGATATTCTCCCATGGGAACACGGACGTTCAGCGGATTGGCGTATGTCTCGCGCTTCCGCATCATTACAATGGCAGACGCGCAGGCGCCGATGCCGCAGGAAGGCGTAAAGGTCTCCGCGCCTCGCTCGTAGGTGATCACTGTCGCTTCGCCTTCTTTTGCGCTGTCATAAAAGCTGACATTGACGCCCTTGGGATATCGCTCGCTGTATCGCAGGCCTTGTGCGATCGCCAGCAATCGTTGGTTCTGAATGTCCCGGACCGTCAATCCCGGGTGCCTGATCACAGCATGGGGCATGCCGCCGAATTCAAGATACGCATAGGTCACGGTATCATTCTCTGCCTCCCATGTGTGCTCCGGCTCCTCCAGGTCGGGTGGGTCCAGCTGCAATTTCCAGGATCCCGGATCCGTTGTCGATACCTGCACACGCCTTCCGCAGGATTCGATCCGCATGACAGCGCCGGCCAAATGATGTTCGAAGGCATATCTTGCGGCACAGCGGATCCCGTTGGAACACATTTCAAGGCTGCTGCCGTCGGCGTTGTACATTTTTATCCTGAGATCTGTGTCTGTCTCCGGATTCTCGATGACGATCAGAGCGTCCGCGCCCAGAGCGGTCCTTCTTTGGCACAGTGTTGATGCAATTTGAGAAAGCTGTTCCCCCGACAGTCGTGGCGTTCTGTTGTCTATGATAATAAAGTCGTTGCCGGCGCTTTCCATTTTGGCGAAATTCATCGCGCTACAGCTCCTTGGCCATCTCTTTGAGCTCGTCGGAAATATTTTTCAATTCCGCGATCTGAGCCTTGGTTTTTCCGGTTTCGGAAACCTGCTCCCGGGTTGCCGAGTATGCCTGGTCGGAGCTTTTAAGGGTCTCCGCATTGACCTGTTGGATCTGCACCAGCAGAGAATCGATGTTCTGGGCGATTTCCATGGATTCCATGGCGAGATTGCGGATCTCGTCGGCGACCACACCGAAGCCGGCTCCGTAAACCCCGGCTCTGGAGGCTTCGATGGCTGCGTTCATGCTCAGCAGGTTGGTCTGCCTGGAGATCAATTTTGTCTGCGCCAGCACTTTGCCGATCTTTGTTGTTACTTCGTTGATCTCGTCGATATTGCCCCGTAATTTTTCCTCATCGTTTCGAATTTGCTCCGCGGAATCCGTCAGGCCATCTATGGAAGTGCCAATGCTTTCTACGGTGGCATTGATGGTTTCGGCCACACCGCCGAGGCGGTTCTCAAGATCAAGGCTGGTGCCCACGGCAACACAGCCGACCACGTTTCTGTTGTTGTCAAACACCGGATTATTGACTTCCTTGACTACGATGCCCAGGCTTCCGACCATTTCGTTACAGCAGAAGGCTTCTCGTTTTTGCATGGAAATATGCATCGGATCATCTTCGGCCAACACGCCGTCTGACACGATATCCAGCTTGTGTCCGGGGTAGTATCCGAGCAAATCTTTCTTGTCTGAAATCCATACCACCAGATCTTTTCCGCAAATATCCTTCAGATGAGGCGCAACCGCCATTAAGTGTTCGAGCATTTCGTTTCCGATAATCATCCTTTTCCTGCTTTCTACAGCTCCTTGGCCATCTCTTTAAGCTCGTCGGATATTTTTTTCAGTTCCGCGATCTGAGCCTTGGTTTTTCCGGTTTCGGAAACCTGCGCCTGGGTTGCCGAGTATGCCTGGTCGGAGCTTTTGAGGGTCTCCGCATTGACCTGTTGGATCTGCGCCAGCAGAGAATCGATGTTCTGGGCGATTTCCATGGATTCCATGGCGAGATTGCGGATCTCGTCGGCGACCACGCCGAAGCCGGCTCCGTAAACCCCGGCTCTGGAGGCTTCGATGGCTGCGTTCATGCTCAGCAGGTTGGTCTGCCTGGAGATCAATTTTGTCTGCGCCAGCACTTTGCCGATCTTTGTTGTTACTTCGTTGATCTCGTCGATATTGCCCCGTAATTTTTCCTCATCGTTTCGAATTTGCTCCGCGGAATCCGTCAGGCCATCTATGGAAGTGCCAATGCTTTCTACGGTGGCATTGATGGTTTCGGCCACACCGCCGAGGCGGTTCTCAAGATCAAGGCTGGTGCCCACGGCAACACAGCCGACCACGTTTCTGTTGTTGTCAAACACCGGATTATTGACTTCCTTGACTACGATGCCCAGGCTTCCGACCATTTCGTTACAGCAGAAGGCTTCTCGTTTTTGCATGGAAATATGCATCGGATCATCTTCGGCCAACACGCCGTCTGACACGATATCCAGCTTGTGTCCGGGGTAGTATCCGAGCAAATCTTTCTTGTCTGAAATCCATACCACCAGATCTTTTCCGCAAATATCCTTCAGATGAGGCGCAACCGCCATTAAGTGTTCGAGCATTTCGTTTCCGATAATCATCCTTTTCCTGCTTTCTACAGCTCCTTGGCCATCTCTTTAAGCTCGTCGGATATTTTTTTCAGTTCCGCGATCTGAGCCTTGGTTTTTCCGGTTTCGGAAACCTGCGCCTGGGTTGCCGAATATGCCTGGTCGGAGCTTTTGAGGGTCTCCACGTTGACCTGTTGGATCTGCACCAGCAGGGAGTCGATGTTCTGGGCGATCTCCATGGATTCCATGGCGAGATTGCGGATCTCATCGGCGACCACACCGAAGCCGGCCCCGTAAACCCCGGCTCTGGAGGCTTCGATGGCTGCGTTCATGCTCAGCAGGTTCGTCTGCTTGGCGATTAATTTCGTTTGCGCCAACACTTTGCCGATCTTTGTTGTTACTTCGTTGATCTCATTGATATTTCCTCTTAATTTCTCTTCGTCGCTTCGAATTTGCTCCGCGGAATCCGTCAGCCCATCAATGGAAGTGCCAATGTTTTCCACGGTGGTATTGATGGTTTCGGCCACACTGCCGAGACGGTTCTCAAGATCAAGACTGGTTCCCACGGCAACACAGCCGATCACATTTCTTTTGCTGTCAAACACAGGATTGTTGACGATCTTAACCACAAGACCCAGCGTGCCGACCATTTCTTCGCATCGGTAGGTTTCCCGCTTTCTCATGCAAATCTTCATGGGAGAATCTTCGGCGATCTTGCCGTCCGATACGATGTCCAGCTTGTGCCCGGCATAATAGGCCAACAGGTTCTCCGTGTCCGAGACCCACGCCACCATATCCTTCCCGCAAATATCTTTCAGATGAGGTGCAACTGCCATTAAGTGTTCGAGCATTTCGTTTCCGATAATCATGTCATCCCTGCTTTCTGCTGCCTGATAGTCATCAATAGGCTTTTTCCGTCTTATTTAATATGCATTGCGCATACGACTTTAGTTTACTTCCAAAAAGCATGGTTATCAATGACTTTTTTTGCAAAATCCCCCAAAATGCCCGAACACCTTTTGCGGCGCTATAGGTATTGATTCGCCTGGCGAAGTTCACTATACTCAAAACAAGCAGAGCAATCCGATCACATCAGAAAAGGAGAAGCCATGAAACTTACACTGATACGAAGCGCCACGCTTAAACTCGAATACGGCAGCCGGTGCATCCTGATCGATCCCGCTTTTTCCGACAAGCTCACCGGCCCTTCTTTCGCCGGCAAGTCGAAAAATCCCCTGATCGACCTGCCTCTGAGCAAGGAGGCGATCCTGAAAGATGTGGATGCGATCATCGTTTCTCACATCCATTCCGACCACTTCGACAAGGCGGCTCAGGAATACCTCGACAAGTCTCTTCCGATCCTCTGTCAGCCAAACGAAGAGGAGAGCATTCGCGCCATGGGTTTTGCTGACGTTCGACCTGTAGCCAAGCGTTACCGGTTGGGCGAGGTAGAAATCACCAGGACTTATGCCAAGCACGGCTCGGGCAGCGTGCAGGAGGAAATGGGCGAAGCTTCGGGCTTTTTGTTCAAGGCCCCCGGAGAGCCGGTGGTTTACTGGCCCGGCGACACCGTCTTGTGCGACCAAGTCCGCAGCGTGCTTGCAAGTGAAAAGCCCGCCGTGGTCATTACCCATTCGGCGGGCGCGGTCTGGGGTGACGGAGTTAAGATCCTGTTTGACGAAGTCGAAACGGCAGAGATCTGCCAGGCGCTCCCGTCTTCTACGGTGGTAGCGGTGCATCTGGATTCCTACGACCACGGCACCGTTTCCAGAGAGTCGTTGCGCGCCTACGCCTCGAGCCGCGGGCTCGACGAAGCACAGCTTCGGATCCCCGCCGACGGCGAGACGCTGATCCTGGAATAGCTCCGTCAGTTTTATTCTTTGATGACAATCACTTCCCACCGGCCGATCGGTTCGGCCGATGGATCTTCTTTGTATAGAAACGCCTCCACCCCAATGGTTCCCACATCGGAAATCTCGGGGCCGCCGGTGAGCTTGATCGTGGTTGCGACAGTCTGCTCTGTCATGTCGGAAGGGAGCAGATGGCTGTACCAGCCATCCTGGTGAACATCATCGTAAATATAGGTTTCCACCCAGGCCCGGTTTTCTTCGGTGTCTTCGGGTCCTAGGATCGTCTGGCTGACCGTTTCGCCGGAAACGATCGCATACGTCAGGCGGTAACCTATTTTACAGCCGGCGGCTTCCGGGATCGCTTCCCATAAATCGCTCCATACAGAGGCGAAGGTTCCGCCGGAAATCTCCGGTTCAGCGGAAAGAAAAGCCGAAAGGACGACGATGTCTTTTCCGCTGGTGAATGCTGCATCCACGGTTGTCGTGAGCGCCCGGTTCCCGCTTCCATTCTTGATGTAGAGCCCTAGGGGCACTTGCTGTTTTTCTTCTTCCGGTTCCGGCGGAATCGTCTCTCCGGCACCCTGCGGCGCCGGCTTTCCCTCCGTACCTTCCTCCGGCGCGTTGCCTTGCCCCGCCGGCCCGCCGCATCCGCCAAGGACTGTTGCTGCGATCAACACAGTCAGAAGAACCCAAAGCAGCCATCTTTTATTGACTTTCCTCATGGAAGACTTCCTTTCCTTTGAATCAATCAACTTACGTACAAGCGCGTTTTGCATCGATACTGTTTCAATCTAAAGCCGTTTACACTATAATAACCGTGAAAGGAGAAACACTGCAATGAAAGGTATCAAATTTTTGATCATCCTGCTTATTATTCTTGCCGTTGCCGCCGGAGGCATCGCCTATTACGCCGGCGGGCAAGTATTCGAAGGCTCCGTGCAAATGGTCACAAACGAGACGACAGCGCTGCAAACCGGATATGACTATCTCGAGGCGATCCGGTTTGATTTTTCGGCCTTCCGACAGAACTACCAAATTGAAAGAGTCGAAATCGATTCGACGTTTGACGAGCATATCATTCCCGCGGATTACATCACTTCCGGAAATCCGAACTCCGACACGGTGATTCTGGTTCACGGCATGGGCGGCAACCGCGTCACCGTGTATCCCCAGGCGGAAATGTTTTTGCGCAACGGGTACAACGTACTGACCTATGATCAACGAAGCTCCGGCGAAAACACCGCGCCGTACACAACCTTCGGCTATTGGGAAAGCAACGACCTGATCGACTGCATCCGTTATATTGACGCGCAAATCGACGAAAACAAGGAAATCGTCACCTGGGGTGTTTCCTTCGGCGGCGCAACCGTGGGCATCGCCCTTGGAGATATGTACTTCAACGAAAAGGTCGATTACGCGATCCTTGACTGTCCGATCAGCAACATGCGCGACATGCTGGAAATGCGCATGGAAGAAATGGACACCGGCATACCTTTGGATCTGCTGCTTGCCGGAGGGAATTTCGTAACGAATTCGAAACTTAAATTTTCTTACAAGGATACGGAAGTGGTTCGGTATGCTGCGCAAACCACTGTGCCGACCCTGGTTATCAACAGCAGGATCGACACCGTGACGCCATTTTACATGGGCGAAGACATCTATAATGCGCTTGCGGCAGAAAAGAAGATCTATACGGCGGAAGATATTTCCCACGGGAACATCCATCTGATGGCCCCTGCGGACTATGAACAGGTCGTGATGGAGTTTATCCGGTAATCGACGACCTCTCTTTCAATTCAGTGACGCAGTCTTGCATTGTCCGTTCAGCACTTTTTCCACAAACAGTTTGGCCAGTTCGGGATCAAACTGCGTGCCGGCGTTCCTGCAGATTTCTTCGCAAGCTTCCGCTTGGGTCTTAACGATGCTGTAGG
>JAQUXD010000084.1 GCA_028692535.1 Eubacteriales bacterium
TCGAAGATGACGCAGGAGGCCACACAGGTCGCCGTGAGGATCAGCGCCTGCAGTCCGAAGACGTAGACGGCCACCAGCAAGGCGGGCATCAGGGCGATCACCACGTTTTTCATGATGTGGGTCGTATCCACCGGGTTGACGACATGGGGCGCGGAAGAAACGATCAGGTGATTATCTTTGATATTCATCAGTTCTTGCCTCCTTCCGCCTGAGCTTTGGCTTTTTCCGCCTGAGCCTTGAGATCATCCATGACCATTCCTTTTGCCAGCTTGATCTTGTAGCTGAGCTGGATCCTGGCCGGGCAGGAATAAGAGCAGCAGCCGCACTCCATGCAACTGAGCGCATCGTATTCCTTAAGCGTTTCCAGATCTTTGCGGTCCCAGGCCTTTGCCAGAACGGTGGGCATCAGGTTCATCGGACATCCACGGACGCAGCGGCCGCAGTTGATACAGGCTGTTTCGGGATTCATGGTGCTGAAAGCTTCGTCGAAGACCAGAATGGCGTTGTTGCCCTTCAGAATGGCCAAATCATCGCTGGGCATCGCTCTTCCCATCATGGGACCGCCGAAAAGGATCTTCTTCGGCTCCCCGGTAGTGCCTCCGCAAAAGTCGATGACTTCCTTGATCTTGGTGCCGATGGGCACTTCAACATTTTGAGGACGGGCGATCAGATTGCCATCCACAGTCAAGCTCTTGGAGACCAGAGGCATACCTGTATCCAGATATTGTTGAAGCTTGAGGATGGAATTGACATTGGAAACGATCACGCCCACGTCGGCAGGCAACTTGCCTGCGATCAGATGTCTTCCCGTGGTTTCAAAGATGATCACGCGCTCTGCGCCCTGCGGGTAGACCAGTCGAAGTTCAAACACTTCGATCTCCGGAATATCCTGGGTCAAATCTTTAAAAAGGGCGATCGCATCGGGTTTGTTTCCCTCGATTGCGATAATGCCTTTCTTGATCGATAAAAACTTGAGCGCGTTGGCGGTTCCTTCGACGATTTCTTTGGCGTGGGCCAGCATCGTCATGTGGTCAACGGTGATGTACGGTTCGCATTCCGCTCCGTTGATGATCAAGGTATCCACATCCTCGGGGTTCCTGGGATTGTACTTGATGTGGGTGGGGAAAGCTGCCCCGCCCAGACCTACCAGTCCGGAATCCCGTACGGCTTTGAGGAATTCCTGTTTGTTTGTTACGGTGGGAGGGACGACTGTTTCGGCCGTTTCCTGCTTTCCGTCCGTCTGGATCACGATGTTCGTATCCACACGGCCCATTTGTGTCATGAACTTTTCGATCGCCACGACATCCCCGGACACACTGGAGTGCACCGGAGCGCAGACCGGAGCTTGATTGTCTCCGATCACTTGGCCAACCTTGACGTGATCTCCCACGGAAACCGTCGGCTGGTTGGGAGCTCCTATGTGCTGAATCATGGGAATATAGACCTTTTCGGGTACCGGCATCGGTATGATGGCCGAGCCTGCTGTATTCTTGTGATGAGCCACATGGATTCCCTTCAGATGTTTGACTGAAATCATATTTTAACTCTCCTTAGTGTTGGCCGCCCACGAAAAGAAAAGGGGCAAACCCTATCTTTAATAAAATATACCCTAAATAATAATTTGTAAAGGACTTGAGGCGGGTTTTAATAATTCTTGCCTACACCGGCTTCGGATGGTATGATTAACGGTACGAATTCAACTTTTTTATAATGATACGGAGTTGTAAAGCATATGCAAAAAGCAATCGATAAGAGACTACAGGAGGGCATGTATCCCGTGAGACAGGTTAAAGATCTTAAGGATATCTTGAATTCTTCCGCCGAGCTCTTCGGTGAAAGAACAGCATATCTATATAAAGAGAGATTAGGCGGCGAATACCTGCCGGTCTCCTTCCGGCAGGTTCGCGACGACGTCAATGCGCTGGGAACGGCGCTCATGGACGAAGGCCTTTCGGGCTTGCACATCGGCGTGATCGGAGAGAACCGCTATGAGTGGGTCATCAGCTACCTTGCCGCAGCCAACGGGTTGGGAGTGGTCGTTCCTTTGGACCGAGAGCTTCCGCCTCATGAGATCGCTTCGCTCATGGATCGGGCTGAGTTGTCGGCGCTGATCTATTCCAGCAAGGTAGAACAGAAGATCCTGGAGGCTCTTCCGATGGTGGAGAAGCCTGTCGTGCTCATCAGCATGGACAGCGAGCGCCGTCAGGGAGAGACGCTTTCTCTGTTCGAGCTGATTCAAAGCGGTGGCCGGCGGATCGCAGAAGGGAAAAGGCATTTCATCGATGCGCCGGTGGATCCGGAGAAGATGAGCATGCTTCTCTTTACGTCCGGAACCACAGGACTCGCCAAGGGTGTCATGCTTTGTCACCGAAATATTGCTTCCAATATATATAACATGTCCAAGTATGTGGATCTGACTGTTCGGCAGGGACAGCAGATCGGTCTTTCCATGCTGCCGATGCACCACACCTACGAGTTTACCTGCACGATCATGGCGTCGTTCTATCAGGGTGCGACCATCGCGTTCTGCGAGGGACTCAAGTATGTGGTCAAAAACATGGAGGAAGCGAAGGTCACGTACATGATCGCAGTGCCTCTGGTATTCGAGAACATGCATCAGAAGATTTGGAAACAGGCCGAAAAAAGCGGAAAAGCAGATAAGATGCGCAAGGCCATTCGCATGATCCGTACCCTTTCTCACATCGACAAGAAGATCCAGAAGCGCACGATGCGTTTATTCAAGGAAGTCCATGCCGCCTTAGGCGGTCACGTTCGTCTGATGGTTGCGGGCGCCGCTCCGATCAATCCCAACGTGATCAACGATTTCAACGCCATGGGTATCACAATGCTCCAGGGCTACGGCATGACGGAGTGTTCACCGATCATCGCGCTGAACCCCGACTGGTGCGCCAGAGCCGCCGCTGCAGGGTTGCCGTTGCCCGAAAGCGAAGTTCGGATTTCCGAGCCGGACGAAAACGGCATCGGGGAGATCATCTGCAGAAGTGAATCCGTGATGCTGGGTTATTACAAGGATCCCGAAGAAACGGCAAATGTGATCCGGGACGGATGGC
This sequence comes from Eubacteriales bacterium, assembly GCA_028692535.1. Taxonomy (GTDB): domain Bacteria; phylum Bacillota; class Clostridia; order Peptostreptococcales; family Anaerovoracaceae; genus UBA10908. The sequence continues at coordinate 3,072 of JAQUXD010000084.1, forward strand.
TGTACACCGGAGACTATGGATATTTTGACAAGGACGGATACGTATATATAACAGGTCGCAAAAAGAACGTGATCGTTACGAAGAACGGTAAGAATATCTTTCCCGAGGAAGTGGAGTTCTATTTGAACAAAAGCCCCTTCATCGCAGAGGTGGTCGTGACCGGCGAAGCGGAAGAAGAAACGGGGGAGAGCATCGTCTGGGCAAATATTTTCCCGGACAGGGAGGCGATCCTTGAGCAGAAGGGTGTTCTTTCCGATGACGCCGTGCGAGCGCTCCTCAAAAACGAGGTGGATCGACTCAACGAAGAAATGCCGTTTTACAAACGGGTGAAGCGCTTCCGGATTCGGGAAACCGAATTCGACAAAACTACCACGAGGAAAATCAAACGCTGGTAAAGAAAGGGAGGAAGAATGTCGGATCAAGAGCGATATCCGGTCCTGGAAATCAGCATCGAAAAATTTGAGCACAACGCCCGGGAAGTCATTTCCCGCTGCGCCGCCCGGGGCATTTCCGTGGCCGGCGTCATCAAGGGCTTTGCCGCTTTTCCCGAACTGGCCTCAGCCTTTGTCCGGTGCGGCAGCGCGCAGCTGGGTTCTTCCCGGCTGCGGCACATAAGAGAAATCAAAGCAGCCGGAATTCCCGGTCCTTATCTTTTGCTTCGCATCCCCATGCTTTCCGAGCTGGATCATTTGGTGGAGCTGGTCGACTATTCCCTTCAGAGCGACGCATCGACCCTTCGGGCGCTGCAGGAAGAATGTCTCAGGCAGGGTAAAAAGCACAAGGTCATCCTGATGGTGGATCTGGGAGATCTGCGGGAGGGGTTCTGGGACAAGGACGAAATGGTGGAGACCTGTGTGTGGGTTGAAAACGAACTATCCATGGTGGAACTGGCCGGCGTGGGGACCAATTTGGGCTGTTACGGCGCCATTCAGCCGACGCCCGAGAAAATGAATGAACTGGTGGAAATTGCCCGCCGCGTGGAAGACCGGATCGGGCGGAGCCTGGAAATCGTATCCGGAGGCGCCACCAGCTCTTATACACTCGTTCACTGGGGGACGATGCCCAAAGGGATCAACCATCTGCGAATCGGCGAGGGAATCAGCCTGGCCTACGATCTCCCCGTGGACTGGAATATTAAAGATATGGACTATTTGTATCAGGATGTGTATACTTTAAAAGCTCAGGTCATCGAAGTGCGAGACAAGCCCAGCTACCCTCAGGGTGTGCTGTGCATCGATGCCTTCGGCAACAAGCCGACTTACCTTGACCGGGGAATCCGCCGGCGCGCGCTTGCAGCCATCGGTCGCGCGGATCTGGCCGACATCCCAAAACTGATGCCCCGGGCGGCAGGAATCGAAGTGTTGGGCGGATCATCGGATCACACGATCCTGGATATCGAAAATTACAAGGGAACGCTGGTTCCCGGAGACATATTGGAATTTGACTTGAATTACACAACGCAGGTCTTCTTAATGGCCTCGCCGGATGTGACAAAAAGGTTGATCAAATGAAATCAAAAAAACATGCAGCTTTTTTGCTGTCGGCAATGCTGACGGCGAGCCTGCTCATGACCGGTTGCGATACATACGATAACTTTTTATCGGAATTCTTCGAGAAGTCCGATAAAAAGGAAACCACGGTCAAGATCGGTGTATTCGAGCCGCTCACAGGCTCCGACGCCCAGGACGCCGAAGCTGAAATTCGCGGCATCCAATTGGCCCATGAGCTCTTTCCCGAAGTTTTGGGCTTCCCGGTGGAATTGATCTTTGCTGACAATCAATCCGATGTTCAGGCTGCGGCTCAGGCTGCGCAAAGCCTGGTCGATCAGGAGGTGTCCATCGTTCTCGGCAGTTACAAAAGTGTTCTGACTCTGGCCGGAAGCGACGTCTTTGCCGAAGCGAAAATCCCTGCCATCGGAATCACCTGTACCAATCCGATCATCACTCAGACCAGCGATTACTATTTCAGAGTGTGCTACGTAGACGCTTTTCAGGGCAATTCGGCGGCAAAATATGTTCTGGAGCACCTTGGACAGGAGTCCGCTGTGGCACTGCAGATGGAAGGCGACGACTATGCCGGCGCCATGATCGAGCAGTTTGCGGACAAAATAGCGCGTACGACAGGCAGCACTGAAAATGTTACTGTGATCGAATATCCGGAAAAGACCGAGGATTTTTCAGATTACTTCGAAAGAATACTGACCACCAGCGCTTCTGCGGTCTTCTTTCCTTCTGAAGCAGAGCAGGCCAACGAGGTGTTATACCAAGCCTACGAAGGCGGCTACGATTTTCAGTGGATCGGGATCGAGGATTGGAATCGGCTTCCGGAAGTCAATCTCAACCCGCTCCGAAAGAGCGATGTCTATCTGGATGGGGTCTCTTACATTTCCGGCTTTGACGATTCCGCGCAAATGTCGGACATGACCCAGACTTTTCTGAATGCCTATCATGAGAAATACGGCACGGAAGAAAAGCCCACAAATGCCGCCGCCCTGGGTTTTGACGCTTATCTTCTGGCCATTCGGGCCATCGAGGATGCCGGATCCTTCGACCAGGGCTCTATCATATCTAGTAAACTCAGCAGCGTGTTTGAAATGCCCGGCGCCACGGGATCCATTACGCTCAACGCCCAAGGGGATCCCATCAAAGAAGTGGTGATCGAACAATATAGCAAAGACCAGCCGAAGCCGGTGTTTACATCGGTGCCTGTCTGGGGTCAATAAGGAGGAAATCATGGAAGAGAAAATCAAAGCAGCACTGGAAAATATCCGTCCGTTTTTGCAAAGAGACGGCGGAGACGTGGAATTTGTGGAGTACACCCAGGATCAGGTTGTGCTGGTCCGACTGAAAGGCCATTGTGCGGGATGCCCCTATTCCCAGATGACCATTAAACAGGGAATCGAAACACTTCTTCGCGAGCAGTATCCCGAAATCAAAGCCGTGGAAGCTGTCGCCTGATCCTGAAAGACGTGACGCATGCATAAGAAAAAGAAAACCGGCACAACGCTCCTGGCGGTATTCTGCCTGGTTGTGGTTGCATTTGTATTGCTGTTGTTTTTCCCTTTGCCCGAAGAGGCGCCCGAGACAGAACCCGAACCCAGGTCCGCGGAGCTGACCATTCGATGTGCAGGTGATATCATGGGGCACTTGTCCCAGTTGATCGCCAATTACGATTCGGCTACGGGGATCTACGATTTTTCCGGTGATTACGAATACGTGCAAGACTACATAAAAGAAGCGGATCTGTCTTTGTGCAACGTGGAGACGACTTTCCTGGGAGATGGGAATTATAAGGGTTATCCTTATTTCAATTCCCCGGACCAGCTTGCCGTTGACATTGCGGAGGCCGGCTTTGATGTGGCTTTGTTCTCCAACAACCACATTCTGGACACGAAGCTCGCCGGCCTGGAGCGCAGTCTTCAGGTGTTGGGCGATGCGGGACTTGCCACGGCAGGCGCCTACAGCCCGGGCGCGGAACGCACATTGATCGTTCCCGCGGGGGAGCTGAACGTCGGCATAGTGGCATATACCTATGAAACAGCCCTGTACAACGGCCACCGCACGCTCAACGGCAGCATCATGCCGGCGGGCGCTCCGGAGCGCATCAATTCCTTCCGCTACTATGAGCTGGAAGAAGATCTTCGGCAGATTGCCGATGACATCGCGTCGGTACGGGCCCGGGGCGCGGATATCGTGATCACTTATTTCCATTGGGGAAACGAGTATCAGCGCAATGCCGGGGAAATCGAGAAGGAGATCGCTCTTCGAGCGGCTCAGGCAGGAACGGATATCATCTTTGCGTCCCATCCCCATGTGGTCCAGGAGATCGGCGAGATCCTTCTGGAAGAAGAGATCATTCCCGCTCCGCCGGCGGAAGAGGTCCCGGAACCCGAGAAGAGTTGGATCCTGAGCTTTCGGCAAAAATTCGGCATCGGACTGCCGGAGCCGGAAGAAGAGATTATTCCGGACGAGGGACCAAAGATCCGCACGCGTGTCGTTCCGGTATTCTATTCCATGGGCAACTTTATTTCCAACCAAAGACAGGAAACGTTGGACAACAGATATACAGAGCAGGGAATGATCGCTTCCGTGCGCCTTACCTATGATTTGGATGCAGGCTACATCAAAGAGATCGATACGGAGTACATACCCACTTGGGTCGAAAAATACAACAAGAACGGAAAAACCCGCTATGCGATCATTCCGCTTGTGGGGGATTATCCCGAAAATCCGGAGCTGCTGGCCTCGGGCCACGGAGCCCGGGCCGAGGAGGCGCTCACCGATATGATCGAGCTGATAGGAGGGGAGTACTTGTACCGATATGAGTACGGATCCGAATGAATGAAGATTTTGATACACTGACTCTTGAGATTGCCAGAAAATTTGCACCCGTTCCGCCCGGAGCGCCCGGTGTGCGTTTCCGCAGTTTGAAAGGCGGGCAGACGGCCGGGGCGATCCCGGAAGAAGCGAAGCTTCTTATAATGTCTTCGGATTATACGGATATCCGTCAAAG
>JAQUXD010000085.1 GCA_028692535.1 Eubacteriales bacterium
ATATTGCCGTTGATGCTGTGGAACTGGAAGATGGCACTCGGCTTCCTGCCGATGTGGTTATTTTGGGCCTGGGTGTTAAGCCAAACGGAAAGCTGGGGGCGGATGCCGGACTGGAAGTGAACCAAAAGGGTGCGATCATGGTCGATCAGTACACGCGTACCAGCGATCCCAGTATATTTGCCGTGGGCGACTGCGCGGAGAAGCATTGCTTTTTTACCGGAAGAGATGTACCGGTCCTTCTGGCTTCTACGGCAGCGATGGAGGCTAAAATCGCGGGCAGCAATGCATTTCAGCTTCGCCTCGTACGTGCCAACAAGGGAACGATCAGCACATTTTCGACAAAGGTTTTCGGAAAGACTTATGCAGCTGCGGGGCTGACGGAAACTCGGGCAAGACAGGAAGGATTTACACTGATGGTGGGCGAGTTTAAAACCATGGACAGACATCCGGGTTCATTGCCCGACGCCCAGGCTGTCAATATCAAGCTGATCTTTTCCAAGTGCTCCGGCATTATTCTGGGCGCCCAGATTTCAGGTGGAAATACTGTAGCGGAGATCATCAATATTTTGAGCCTTGCAATCCTGCAGGGGATCACAGCAACGGAACTCAATACGTTCCAAACTGCCACGCATCCGCTGGTGTCGTCTTCTCCGATTTCTTATCCCATCAATTCGGCGGCGATGAATGCCATTGCGACGAACTGCAAGCAATTAAACGAAGATCTGGTGATTTGATCAAAAAGCCACATTAATATCCATTAAAAAGGCGCTTCTTCCGAGGAAGAAGCGCCTTTTGCTGTATGCATTATTCTTTGTCTTCTGAGTCGGTCTCTGCGGCTTCTTCGCCTGTTTCGACTTCGCCGGCTTCGGCGCCTTCTTCCGCTTCGGCCTCTTCATCCTTAACGGAGCTCTTATCGATCACGGTGACTACCATTGTGTCCAAATGTGTCAGCAATTCCACATCAGCGTTGTTGGCAATATCGAGATCTTCGACACGTACGACAGCGCCTGCACTCATTCCTGTCATATCGATGCGAACTTCCTCTACCAGATTTGCGGGAAGCGCGCGAATAGACAGCTCAAAGAGCGTCTGCCGAATAATGTCGGAAACGCTTGCTTCATTTATAAGAGTGATCTGTGCGGTGCTGGTGACCAGCTCGTCGGCCACCAATCCCTGAAAGCTCAGATGTTCGGTTCTGCCGCTCAAGGGATCGCTTCCAATCTCCTTTAGAAGGGCGATCATCTTCTTGCCGTTTACATCGATGCTTACCTGTCCGCCGGTGGTCTTTTCCCGCAGCAGTTTTGTTGCTTCTTTTGCCGATAATTGAATCAGCAAGGTCTCAGGCAGTTTGCCGCCGTATACACAACCCGGCACGATGCCTTCTTTTCTCAGGTTTTTAACTTTCACATCTGCATTTCTGCTTTCTGCTTTTACTACATACATTATGAAAACCTCCGGTTCTATAGTCGTTATAAATCTGAAACAGTATAGCACAACAGGACATCAAAAGCAAATACTCCGGACAGCACAGTCAATCAAAGGGTATAAGGCTCATTGGATCATATCAATAGCGTCATCTTCCCATGCTGATTCGGGTTGGTAGAGAATCTCCTTAATGACGATCCTGGTAAAGCCTGAAGGCACTTCCCATTGGATGGTGTCTCCCTTGCTGTACCCCAGAATGGCCGTGCCGATGGGCGACAAAATGGATACTTTATTCTCGTTGACGTCTGCCTCCTTGGGATAGACCAGCCAAAGATCCATCTCGGTGTCATCCAGCTGCAGCAATACTCTGGAATTCATGGTGATCAAGTCCGGAGTTGCCTGGTCCGGTTGAATGACAGATGCTTTATTGATTTCATTTTCCAGCTTCCGGACGTGAGGTCCCAGGGCTTCGGCGCTGCTGATCTGCGTGGTCAACAGTTCCAAGAGCTTTTTTTTATCGTTGCTGGTGATAAAGATGGTTTCTGCCATGATGTAACCTTTCCGCGGATATTCGCCGTATAAAAAAACGAAAGGGTCTTTTATTTGTTACTCTGCTTTCAGTAATAAACAAAAGCCTTTCATAGAGGTGGTGCTGCTATGATGGTTCTTTTCTCGATTATACACAAACTGTGTTATGAAAGCAACTGCATCTGCTATTCGGGGGGTTGCATATATACAAGAATGAGAATATAATAACAATGTCAAATAGATCCTGACGCATTTGGGTACGCCCCGGATGGAAAGGTGACGGAAAGACGTACGCGATCTTACGCCGCACCTTCAGGTGCGGTTATTTTTTAGGAGCATCGATTATGGAAAACAGGATTTCTGTCATCAGCATCCTCGTGGAGGATACGCAGCAGGCTTCGGAAGTGAACGAGCTTCTGCACCAATTCGGCTCGTATATCGTGGGCAGACTGGGTATTCCATACAAGGAGCGCGAACTGTCCATCATCTGCGTGGTGCTGGATGCGCCGGGAGACGTTACCAGTTCATTGTCCGGGAAACTGGGGATGTTGAAGGGTGTACGTGCAAAAACAATCGTTTCGAAAGCATAGGAACAGAAAGAAGGAGAATTATGAAGAGAATCACTGCCGTATGGATTACAGTGGCGTTACTGGTCTTGGCGTTGTCGGGCTGCGCCTCCACATCGATTGAGCCGACTGACATCCGCATCGCAGGTTTGAGAGGTCCTACCTCCATGGGGATGGTCAAGCTGATGGAATCAGCGGAAGCCGGTGAATCCTTCAACAACTATACCTTTCAAATCGCCGGATCGGCTGACGAGTTGACACCCAAGCTGATCAAGGGTGAACTGGATGTCGTCGCAGTACCGGCTAATCTGGCTTCTGTTTTATATAATAATACGGAAAAAGCGGTTCAGTTGCTTGCCGTCAACACTCTGGGCGTAATCTATATCGTTGAGACCGGCGAAGAGATCCAGACGTTCACCGACTTGTCCGGCAAAACCATTTATGCCACAGGTAAAGGGTCTACTCCGGAATATGCGCTCCGGTATTTGCTTGCTGAAAATGGCGTGGATCCCGATAAGGATGTTACGGTGGAATGGAAGAGCGAGCCTACCGAGGTTGTAGCCACTCTGGCAGACAGCGGCGGGATCGCCATGATGCCTCAACCCTATGTGACCGTAGCGCAAGCTCAGGTAAACGGCCTTCGTGTCGCTGTCGATTTCACTGAGGAATGGGATGCGCTGGACAACGGAAGCACCTTGATCACGGGCGTTCTGGTTGTGCGGACAGAATTTGCGCAGCAGTATCCCGAACAAATCGCTTCGTTTTTGGAAGAATACAAAGCTTCTACCGAATATGTCAATGCAAACATTCCGGAAGCGGCGCTGTTAATTGAGAAATATGGAATTGTTAAAGCCGAGATCGCAGAGAAGGCTATCCCGTATTGTTATATCACCTGCGTAGCAGGAGAGGAGATGGTCGAGCCGATGAACGGTTATCTGGGCGTGCTGTTCGATCAGAATCCGAAGGCTGTAGGCGGGTCCATGCCGGCGGATGATTTCTACTATGTTCCGTAAGAGCAGACTGGAAAAAGCCGGGGCCGTTTTTCTGGCCCTGGCCATCTGGCAGATAGGAGCGTTGCTCCTGGACCGCAGCATTATCTTAGTGACACCTGTTGCGGTGGCGCAGCGATTGTTTACGCTGCTGCCCGAGTCGGATTTTACCCACGCAATTGCATTTTCGTTCTTTCGGATCGTGGGCGGTTATTTTCTGGCGCTTCTGGTGGGAAGCGTGCTGGCTGTCGGCGCCGGTCACTATCACGGATTGGAAATGATCCTGTGGCCCTATATCCATGCCATCAAATCGGTTCCCGTGGCTTCTTTCATCATCCTATGTCTCATATGGCTCAGCTCCGACAGCCTGTCGGTGTTCATCGCGTTTCTCATGGTACTTCCGATCGTATATACCAATATGCTTCAGGGAATCAAAAGCACCGATGAGAAGTTGCTGGAAATGGCTGAGGTATTCCGCATGAGCCGGCTGCGGAAACTGAAATATATCCATCTGCCGCATTTGAAACCCTATTTACTGTCTGCCTGCAGCGTGTCCATCGGGCTCTCCTGGAAAGCCGGGATCGCGGCCGAAGTGATCGGGATCCCGGACGGATCCATCGGAGAGAAGCTGTATGAGGCAAAAGTCTACCTGAGTTCGGCGGATCTGTTTGCGTGGACGGCGGTGATCGTATTGATCAGTGTGGTTTTCGAAAAACTGTTCCTGCGTGGCTTGAAGATGTTTTTTGATCGTTTGGAGAGGTCGTAGCATGGATATCATCGTAACGGAATTGACGAAAAGCTTTGCCGGACACATCGTGCTGGATCGTTTTTCCGCCGCATTTCCGGAGGGAGAGATCACTTGTGTCATGGGACCTTCGGGCGGTGGGAAGACAACATTTCTTCATATTTTGATGGGATTGATGTCTCCGGATTCCGGTACAATCAAGGGCGTGCCGTCACGGAAAAGCGCTGTGTTTCAGGAAGACCGTCTCTGTGAATCCTTTTCGGCCCTCACCAACGTTCGCATGGTCTTGGACAAAAGCTTTGACTGTGGGGAAATACAAGCACATTTGGACGAAATCGGCCTGGGCAAAGATCGGACGAAACCCGTGGGGGAATACAGCGGAGGGATGAAGCGTCGTGTGGCACTTGTTCGCGCCGTTCTTGCGGATAGTCGGATCCTTTTTTTGGATGAGCCCCTCAAAGGATTGGATGATCAAACCAAAGGGCATGTGATCGATTATTTAAAGAAACATTTCAACGAACGCACAGTCATCATGGTGACCCACGACAAGGAGGAAGTGGACGCTTTCGATGCAAGATTGGTGACACTTGGATGAAAGGAACGGATCGATGAACATAGAATCGAAAAAAGATGTTATGGACGTGCTGGCGATGCCGCAAACTGAATTTTGGAACACCGTGGCAGTCGAAGCCAAGCAACTTCACAGATCTGAAAACGGGAATACGCTCATCGCCACGGCGATGCTGGGGTTCGATAATATCTGTAAAAACCAATGCCTGTACTGTGGCATGCGGGCATCCAATGCGGCGGTGGAACGGTATCGTCTGGAACCGGACCGTGTACTCCGCTCCGGAGAGATCGCAGCTGAAATGGGTTTTCGGAGAATCTTTTTAATTTCCGGAGAGGATCCCAAATACGGGTTTGAGAATATTCTGAAAATCGTGGAAGCGTTGAACGCGAAAGATTTCTTTATCAGCTTGGCCATCGGAGAACTGTCGAAAAACCAGTATGTGGAATTAAAGAATGCAGGAGCAGATGAATATGTGCTCAAGTTCGAAATGTCCCAAAGAGAAGTATTCAACAGGATGAAACCCTCCACGGATTATGACCGCCGGATGAAGGGCATCGGCTGGATCAAAGAAAGCGGCTTGGAATTGGCCTCCGGAAGTATCGTGGACTATCCGGGGCAGACAGCGGAACAACTGGCCGAAGATCTTTTATTGACCCGGGATCTGGGTATCAGTTGGGCGCCGGTGATCCCCTATATGCCGGCCAAGGGAACGCCCTTGGCCCTGGAAGGCGGTCCGGGAAGCATTGAAAAGAATCTGAAGGTCATTTCGATGCTGCGGATCATGATGCCGAGCATCAATATCACTGCGCAGCAACCGGGAAAGGATTTGTCGAAAGGGTTGGCCGATCCTCAGGGAAATCTGGATGCGCTGAATGCAGGCGCCAATATGCTGTTTGCCGACATGCTGCCCGATGCGCTTGCCCGAAATTTCAGCGTCGTGGATAATCGGATCACTCTGGGATTGGACCATATCGAAAGCATGGCGCGGGAAGCCTTCATGTCCGTTCAATTCTAACAGGTTCTTGATCCGTCTCCCAAGGCGGATTTTTTTTCGTTAAGAAGTAAACATTCATTGATAAATTTCTATATCGCAAAAGATTTATATAAAAACAAAATCGGGTTTTTAATGGCCGACCGCGTCAATGTACCGGCAGCGGTCGTTTTTTATCTCTTATACATCGCGGCCATCGTCTTTTTTTGCCGTAGAGCCGGCTCTTGCTAAGGAATCTGTATTATATGCGCTGCAAGCGGGCGCATTTTTTGGTCTGGTGGCTTATGCGACCTACGATCTTACCAATTTGGCGACACTCAGGGATTGGCCGATCTCGATTACCGTCATCGATTTGTTGTGGGGAACATTCATCACGGGCACAACGGCTACGCTGACGGTCTGGCTTGTGGGGAGACTGGGATGGAATACCTGATTTCCGGGCAATTGCTATATCATGCGATCCTCAATGGCGCGCAACAAACCAAAGAAAGCCGCGGAGAACTTAACCGCATCAATGTGTTCCCGGTTGTCGACAACGACACGGGAAACAATCTGGCTCATACAATGCAGCATATTCTCATGAATGCTGCGCTGCTGGATAATGTGCGCCCAACGTTGCTTGAGATTTCCCGGTCCGCTTTGATTGGAGCCCGTGGGAATTCCGGCGCCATTTTTTCCCAGTACCTGAACGGACTCTATGAAAATAGTCCGGAAAAGCCCGAGATTACATTGTCAGAGCTGAGTCAATACTTTCATATGGCATACAGCAGGGCCTACGAAGCGCTGGAAACGCCTGTGGAGGGAACGATCATCACACTTATGCGCACCTGGGCCACGAGCGTTGCTGAGTTGAAGGACCGGGAAGCTACGCTTCGGGATATTTTCGAAGAGGCGCTCAGACGTGTGATGTTAAGCCTCAAGGACACCACAAATACACTGCAGGTACTGAAGGAACTCCATATCGTTGATGCCGGCGCGTTGGGATTCTATAAGTTTATAGAAGGGTTTGTACGTGTCATCACAGGGCAGATCCAATATGTGAAAAAGACAGCGATGACTGAAGTCTCAAAGGCAGAGATGTCCGATGTCCACGCTTTGGGCAAGAATGCGTCATTCCCGTTCCGTTATTGCACGGAAGTGCTTTTGGAGATCGACAGCCGGCAGACGGAAGCCCTGAAATCCGAATTAAAGCCGCTGGGTGACTGTCTGCTCATGTCAACGTCGGAAAATCTGGCCAGAGTCCATCTCCATACTAACGAACCCTGGGTAGTGATTCGCGCCTCCGCTGCGAGAGGCACGATTCTGGAGCATAAAGTTGACGACATGGTATTTGAGAACCGGATGGCTGCACAAGATATTGGCGAAGTCGCCTTGATCACCGATTCCATCGCAGATCTGCCAAGAGAATATGTGCTGGAGCACAACATCTATCAAATACCGATCAATATTATGATCGACGGGCATAGCTATGAAGATAAAATCTCGGTGGACGGAGCATTTCTATACGAAAATTTGGATTCTGCATCCTCCTCTCAGCTGAATGCCGCCCAAGCAGTCGCATTTCTAAAGCCGATCATGGAATGTTACAGAAGCATTATGATTTTGACGGTTTCCTCAAAGATGAGCGGAACGTATGATCGGTTCAGGGAAGCGCTGAAGGAATTGGATCCGAACGGGATCAAAGCAACATTGATCGATACCCGTACAAACTCCGGTGCGCAGGG
>JAQUXD010000086.1 GCA_028692535.1 Eubacteriales bacterium
CTGCGGGGATTTTTGGTGGGCTGTATTGGACTCGAACCAACGACCTCCTGCTTGTGACGCAGGCGCTCTAACCAGCTGAGCTAACAGCCCTCGTTTATCTCTTTTTCAATGTTTTGACACGATGTAAAAACCGATCCGGAACACCCTTGAAAAGAGTGTAGAGGCTATATACTGTGGCGATGCCGATCAAAATATTGGGTACGCTGTACATGGGCACCGTCATGAGAGAGACCGTGATACCCTGGATAAGCAAAATTGCCAGAATCACAACGTTGTATACCACAAATATCTTGCTCTCGGCTTTCGTACGTCTGATGACGCCGTAGCCGGTCTGACTGGCAAGCCCGAACAGGAAAGTCAGAAAAATGATGAGAACGATCGTTCCCAACATGTTCGTGACGTTGTCCAGATTGCTCGGATAACTGAGACTGAACATCACGTTCAACAACAGGATCCCTGCTTGCTGTACAAAGAGGAACATGACAACGGACATAAACATCGCGAAAATGTTGATCGTCAGCTGGCCCTGGCTGTCAGGCGGTTCTTTCTTTCTGTAGTCAGGTTTGCTCATCTGCTGAACTCCGGTCGTGCGCTTCAGGCATATTCGTACTTTCCAATTATAGCGGTAGTCCGGGGAAAATACAAGTCAAAACCGAGGATTTTTTAGCTTAATTTGTTTGCTATTGAAAGTTCTATTTGTTACTATTGTTGTGTTGGTATTCATGTTGAAACGATGGAGGAAAAAATGAAAAAAGTTGATATGATTGTGAAAGCGCCGCATTTTTATGCGATGGATGATGCGGGCGTGGGCTACAAAAACGGTGTGGCCATGATCGTTGACGGCGGAAAGATCTTGGAATTTTGCGATGCGGAAGCGGTGGACAGCCTTTATGAGGCGCAGGAAGTCCTGTCTCTGGATCATCACGCGATCTTTCCCGGATTCATCGACGGACATATGCATTCAGAAGATAATATATTAAGAGGCCTGGCTCAGGATACAAACAACTGGATGATGTACGGCCTTCAGCCCTTTGCCAATGCCATGACTGCGCAAGACGGCCAAAAGGGCAGCTGCGTGGCCATTATTGAGGCCATCAAAGCCGGCACCACTACGCTTGGAGATCAGAATTTCGAGATCGACAGCATTGGAGATTTTCTGACAAAAACAGGCGCTCGGGGGAATCTGACCCTGATGTTCCGCGCAGCTAAGAAAAAGGTTTACAATCCCGGCGAACTGTACGAATTTGACGATGCCATGGGCGAGGAAGGTCTGAAGGAAAACATACGGATGTACGACAAGTGGCACAATAAAGGCAACATTCGGATCTTGTTCGGCCCCCAGGGCCCGGACTTTATCAGCCCGGAAATGCTTTTAAAGACTCAGAAAATCGTAAAGGAGAGAAAAACGAAGCTGCATTTGCACACGCAGCAGGGAGATCGGGAAACCTTCCAGATCGTTCAGCGCTATGGCAAAAGACCTGTTGCGTTTCTGAAGGAGTTGGGATTGCTTGACGAAAGTCTGATCGCGATTCACCTGACCGACTGCAACGATGAGGAAGCCAGAGTCGTGGCAAGATCCGGCGCCTCCATGGTTGTGAACCCCGCGTCCATCGGCATCATCGACGGCGTGGTCTGCCCCAGCGTGGTATTTCAAGAGGCCGGCGGCAGCGTCGCCCTCGGTTCCGATCAGGCGCCGGGCAACAACTGCCATAACATCATTCACGAAATGAAAAATGTTTGTCTTTTCAACAAAATCAAATATGCGAATCCTGAAGTGATGCCTGCCTGGCGAGCTCTGCGCATGGCCACCATCGAGGGAGCGAAAGCCGTCGGCGTCGACGACATCGTCGGTTCGCTGGAACCCGGAAAGCAAGCCGATTTTATTGCGGTGGATCTGGATTTCCCCTCCATGCTGCCGGTGTTCACACATCCCATGCGCAACATCGTGCCGAATCTGGTCTACAGCGCCAGAGGCGAAGAGGTTTCCCACTCTGTCGTTGCCGGAAAGCTTGTCATGAGAGACAGAAAACTGGTAAACATCGATGAGAGAGAGTACATCGAAGCGGTCAAGGATTGTCCTGAAGCCATCGGAAAGCGCGCCGAAAAGGAATTCTTCGCCATCAACGGAACCAATGCCCGGTTCATGAAAGAAGGGAAACTCTAGGTGGAGCCCAATCAACTGCAGCCCAGGAATGCCATAAAAATATTTACAGTCGTGGTTTTTTGCTTCGCAATCATGGAAGGATTCAGCATCAATATCTTTTCCAACTACCTGGTAGACGCATTCAACATATCCGACGAAGTGCGAGGCATGATCGAGACTCCTCGGGAACTGCCCGGCATCTTGGGTATGTTCATACTTTCGGCCTTGGTCATGTACGCGGACGTAAGTCTGGCGATCATGGCCCAGGCTTTGTGTGTGATCGGCTTGCTGGTCATGGGCACGCTTTCCCCGAGTTTTGAAATGATGATCCTGTTCATGTTTGTCTATTCTCTGGGGGCTCACTTGTATTTTCCTCTGGAAGCCTCCATGCTCATGAGCCTTTCAGAAGAGGGGAAAATCGGCGCGACGATGGGGAAGGTCAAAGCGGTTTCCACCTTCGGGTATTTTATTTCGGCCATCGCCGTATTCTTCGGTTTTCGCAGCGGCTTTTTTGACTTTACGACACCTGTCAAAATGCCGTTTGTGCTGGGCGCTCTTGCCTGCGCAACAGCTTCCGTGATGCTGCTGACTCTTCGCAAGAACCTGTCGGACATGCCGAAACGGGATAAGAGCAAGCTTCTGTTTAAGAAAAAATATATGCCGTACTACATGATCACCTTTGCATACGGCTGCCAGAAGCGGATCCGGCTGGTGTTCGGATTATGGGTGTTTGTTAAACTGCTGGGATATAAGGCGGATTTTACCGCGCTCTTGCTCATTGCCTCTGCGGCGGTGGGGATGTTTTTATCTCCCCAGTTCGGCAAATTGTTGGATGCTTTAGGCTTGCGAAAAGCATTACTTTTCGAAGGCGCCTACATGATCTTTATGTTTGGGAGCTTCGGATTCTTTGCGCGCAGCTTTGCCTTGGGCACGGTCCCGCCGTCACCCCTTCTTCTGGGAGCTACGATCCTGATCTTTATCGGCTCGGACGCCACCCGGTTTTTCGAGATGTTTCATGCATATACCATGCGGTGTATTGCGGAAAAGCCCGGAGACATCACGCCCAGTTTATCTGTGGGGCAAGCGGTGGACCACGTGATGGCGATGTCCATCTCGCCGGTGTTCGGCATCATCTGGGCCGCCTGGGGTCCTCAGTGGGTATTCTGGCTGGCTGGGGCATCTGCTCTTTTCCAGCTATATGTAGGACTGCGCTTTCCGAAGCAGTGCGCTCCGGAAAGCTAATGCTAAAAAAGCAGCCGGCACTGAGCGAAACGCTCTGTACCGGCTGCTTTATTTTTTTACGGGAAAAATGTTTTGAACGATGAGCGGTTATTTCGTTCGAATGGCCATCATCCAGTAGTGATTGCCGTTCCAGTCAAACTTTCCGGATTCGGTCATACCGCCTTTTCTGGTGTGGGCGGCATAGGAGCGAGGATTGATTTGATTGATAAAAGTGACCATGTACGGAAAACGGTCGGCCATGCTATCGAGAGAGAATTTGAAGATTTTTTCGAACACGCCGGTTCCGCGATAGGCTTTGTCCACGCATATGGGTCCGTACTGGTAGGAATTTTCGAGCGTCATCGTCTGCCCGTCCAGCTCATAGGATTCCAGGATATCGATCATATAAGTGAAAAGAGGCCAGGGTCTCCAATAGTCCCAGCTGCCGGCCAGCGCAAAGCCCACGACCCGTCCGTCGTCCACCGCTACGGTGACGCCGTTTTCCTTTTCGATCAGATCACACAACTGCTCCTTGGTGATATTTGTCGTGACGAATCCGTTTTTCTTTTCAGCTTCGGGGACGTTGTTGGCATGATTGGCTTGCAGCAAATCCAACAGGCTGTCCAGATCAGAGGGGGTGGCATACCGAATTTCCATTATTGATTTCCTCCTTGTGCAGATGTTTCAGCGACCGTTAAAAGGGTGTCGTTCAGGTGTTGAGAGATGATAAATATCATACATATAAGATATCATAAGTTCGTCCGAATGTCGACAGCTCGAATCCTGTGGCTTACAGCAGCTTCACCAGCAGCAGATAGTAAGGGATCGTCAACAGACAAAATATGGTGATGATGGGGATGGCCCGTCGGACCAACGACATCATGGGCACATCGAAATAGTCTGCAATGATGAACAGGCAGATATGCGTGGGGGAGACTTGCATGGCTGCATAGGCGAAGCTCATGAGCAGGACCATCAGCGGCATGCCGCCTCCGGGAATCGCGGCAAAGGCCATAACGGTGCAGATGGCGATGATGGCTTGGGCGCCTGCCACCACGGTCCCGAAGAAAAAGATGAGCGCAAAAACCAGAAATGTGGGTACCGGGAGATTGGTAAAGAACTCCGGCAGCGCCTCCACGGCGCCGGTGTGCATGATGAAATCCTTAAATACCATGATCAGATAGGTGTTGAGCAGCATCGACGGCTCAAACGCGCTGCGCAGCAACGGCGCGGCGGTCTTTGGCGTATATCTGTAAATAGGCAGGCAGAGGAGCGTCACCAGGGCGACTGCCGTCAGGACCGTCCAGTTAAATGCAATGATCAGAACGATAATGGCAATGATCGACCAGAGGCGCAGAAACAGTCCCAGTGCTTGTTTCGGTTTATTGTCCGAAGGAGGAGATCCTGTTTCCTTGGGGATTTTTCGGATGTAGAACCAGTAACCCAAAGCGAAGAGCAGAACTTCCAGGGGCAGCATGCCCAGTACGAAGGCGCCGGGTCGAACGCCGGACAGTTCACTCATCATGATGATGGCTGCGTAAGTCGGGAGAAAACTCTCGGGGATGTGGCGAAAATAGCTGGTAACGAAGGCTTTCTCTTCGTTGTTCATGTCTTCGCCTACGGTATCTCTTACGATCTGCCCGCAGATGATTGCTGCTGCGGCAGAGGGGAGCAGGCCAATAAAGATCGGGGCCAGTGTCACATTGAGTCTTCGGTTGTTGAACAGACCGTTCAAGTTCTGCTGGGCAAGGCGCAACTGCGCCCGATCCTCCAGCATGCGCTGCAAAAACGTGATCAGATAGAGGATGAGCATCAGTGACAGTGTATTGAAAGAGGTTGTAGCGCCAAGCCAGATATTTAAGGCTTCCCGGGGCGGGATAAAGTAGATCAAGATGGTGACTGCGATGGTGACCATCATTGATTTTGCCAGCTTCAGTCCTCCTCGGAGCGACAGCAGGAGCGCTGCGAACACTACGACCAGCTTTGCGACTTGAATCATCATGCCCGAGTCCATTTATCGTCCCTTTCTGCCGTCGCAGGGTTCCAGAAAGTACTTCAGGATATCCCGCCGTGTTACAATACCGATAAAGGAGCCGGAGTCGTCGATAACGGGAATAAAGTTCTGTTCCAATGCCCGGGAGAGCAGTTTCTCCGGAGAAGCTGTAATGGAAACAGGCGGATTTTTGTCATCTCCCAGAAGATCTCGGATAGAATCGAGCTCCAGACTTTGCATCGGCATGGCGGTGAGTTCTTCGGTTTCGGACTCATCTTTCAATATGTGCCAGAGAAAATCTCCTTCGCTGATCGTGTTCAAATATTTGCCTTCCTTGTTGATCACAGGAATGGCAGTATAGCCGTGATGCTTCATTTTCTCCAGTCCCTGACGCAGAGAATAGTCGTCGTATAAAAAAGCAACATCGCTTTTCGGGATCAAGAAAAATGCAATATTCATAAATACCTCTTTTCTTTTAGAATAACAGCGAAAGTCCGCCCAGAACCAGTCCGATCAGACCACCGAGATTGATTATGCCGCGAAGCTCCCGCTTCATGATGGACGTGACGAGCTGCTCCAGCTCCCGAACATTCATCTCTGCGACTTTGTTTTCCACGATTGCCGCCACGTCCAAGGCGGTGACGACTTCATTGATATTCTGCCGGACGGCGCGATCATAGACTCGGCTCAGGAGTTGCAGAAATTTTTCCTGTGAAATGCCGGTCTGAATCAGTGCGTCATCCAGCGTCAACGACAGAATCTCGTTGATTTCCGCCGCTACCAGGGGCTCCAGTAATCGTTGTCCGTCGCAGTCCAATTTTTCCATGATCCGATCCGCTGCGGCGCGTGTCAGCAGATCGATTGTTTTGTCATTGACGAACATTGCGGCAAAGCCGCCCAGATTGCGATCCAGGAATGGTTTCACTTCTCTTGCCAGCGCCCGATGGAAATCGATTTGATGGCATTCCAGCAAAATGCGTTCGCTGATCCAGCCTGTGAGGTGCTCTTTCAGGCGCTCTGCTTCCGGGGCGCCTGACACGGATTCTGCTGCTCCATAAATCGTTTTGCCTTGGACCGCAGTAAAAACAGCGGAAGAAACTTCGCCGATGACAGCCGATTTGACATCCGGCGACAGAAGACGCTTTTGAATGGCTTCCGTGGTGAGCAGGTGGCCCTGGACCATTTTGCCCATAGCCGCACTCAGCTCTTTTTGTCGTTTGGGAATCATTCCGGGGGTGAAGGGGATGCGGAATTTCCAGATTCGGATCGTTCGATAGGGACGAAACAGCATCTTCACCGCCAGGGAATTTGTGATGTATCCGACCAGGCATCCCAGCAGCGGCGGAAGCATATAGCTGAATTGGTGCATTGTAAACAACCTCCAGTGGTAGTATATTCTATTTTACACCATATTGACCTACTTTGCACTTGGAAAATGCGGTTGAATATGATACAATTCATGGGCATTTCATATTGGGGAAAGGGATAATTAAGAATGATTGAAACAGCGGTATTGCTGACGTGTCTGAAAATATTTTCATTTCGGATCGTCGATGTCACATTAAGTACGGTCAGAATGGTCCTGACGGTTAAAGAGAAGACCATCGCATCGGCTTTGGTGGGATTTGTCGAAGTGTTTATCTGGTATTCCATTGTGCGGGAGGCCCTGAGTTCCACCGGTCCCTATCTGCCCACGGCCATTGCCTATGCGGGGGGATTTGCAACGGGAACCTTCGTCGGCGGCAAAGTAGCCAAGCGATTTATTCGAGGCCACGTAGTGGTCTCTGTCGTCACCACCGGCCAGAACAACGAGGTGGTGGCCGCACTGCGGGAGGCGGGGTATGCCGTCACCGTTATGAACGTCAATAAATCAGAATTCTCAGATGAAAAATATATGCTTTTGTCCGATGTGGACAAATCCAAGCTCAGGGCCTTCCAACGGCTTGTGGAGGAAATGGATCCCGGAGCGTTTATTCTGGTGCAGGAAACGAAGAACGTCATTAACGGGTATACCCGCAAATGATTGGGAGGGAAGCGGTTGGATCGTTCCAGAGATAAATCCAAAATCGTCCGGCATGTCCTCGCGGCATGTCTGTTTATGTCGCTGTGGG
>JAQUXD010000087.1 GCA_028692535.1 Eubacteriales bacterium
CTGCGGGGCTTTTTCATGTCAGCACCTATCTTGATTCGCTGTGCGGCAATTGTATCGAGCATCGCCTGAAAAACGGAATGATTCCCGAAGTGCTCGGCTGGTTGCGTCGAATAACGGAAGCGATCGATACGCTGGAGGAATATCTAATTTTCGAAGAGGACGTATCCTTATGTTTGTCCGACTTGTATTTCGAAGCGGAGCGGGGATCGGCCAGATTGCTCCTGAAACCTTCCGGTGTCAGGTTGATTGAAGGCTTGAGCCGTCTTTGCGGGGAAATTCATCGGCAATATCCGGAAAGCAATGCCGATCTGGTTGCCCGCCGCCTCCGCGAACGCAATGCAGTGCAATTGATGGATCGGCGGGCTTTGTTGGCCTTTTTATCTGCTTGGGAATGCGAATTGAGATCTTAAAGACTGGCATGGAAAAAGCCGGAGCGTTGCTCCGGCTTTCGATGTAGTTTTTGTGCGAGATATTTATTCCTGGTAAGATCTTTCGGTTCTGAATTGTCTTCTTTGGTTCTTTTTCTTGTCTCTGCACGCTTTGCATCTTTTCGGTTCGTTGTCGAAACCTTTTTCCTTGTAGAATTCCTGTTCACCTGCGGTGAAAATGAATTCCTGCCCACAGTCCTGACATATCATTGTCCTGTCTTCCATTTGTTTGATTCTCCTTAGTATTCGTGCTTATAGCGAATATCAATATTTACGGGCAAGATCTGGAATAACGAAACGAAATCTGTCTCTATGCATCATAAATATCTCTTGAGCCTAATAATATACGACTTTCTTTCGAATGTAAACGATTTTTTTATTGGGGATTCCGATTGAGAAATATGGCTGTTTCCGTTATAATCAACACTATGATACCACTTTCCACGAGGATGAGACCTCTGACGCTGGAAGAGTTCTTCGGACAGCGCCATTTTATGAACGAGGACTCGCTGCTTTACAACTCCATACAGAGCAAAACCTTTGAATCTGCCATCTTCTATGGACCTTCCGGCACCGGAAAGACCACGTTGGCCCGCATTATCGTATCTCAGATGGGCGCCGAGTTCCACGAACTGAACGCATCCACCTGCGGCACGAAGGAACTGAAGGAGGTCCTGGAGTCGGCGAAGGTGAAATTCTTCGGCCTTCAAAAGGAGGTCGTCTACCTTTATGTGGATGAATTTCACCGCTGGAACAAGCTCCAGCAGGATTCTCTGCTTCAGGCTTTGGAGGAAGGAACAGTGCGCTTTATCGGGAGCACGACAGAGAATCCTTACTTCGCCGTCAACAATGCGATCCTGAGCCGTGTGCGAGCCATTTATGAGTTTAAAAGACTGGAGAATGAGGAGATTCTTCAGATTTTGCGCAATGCTCTCGAAAACCGGGAAAGAGGTCTGGGCGCCAGGCAGCTCACCATCACCGACGAAGCGCTTTCCATGCTGGCAGACCGGAGCAACGGAGATGCCCGCATCGCGCTGGATACCTTAGGCTTCGTGGCCGACAACATGAACGGAAAGCATATTACGCTGACACAGGTCGGCGAAGCCATGCAGCGTCAGACTTCGTTTTACGACAGGAGCGAAGATAAGTTCAATTTGCTTTCCGCATTGCAGAAATCCATAAGAGGCAGCGATCCGGATGCGGCGATCCATTACCTGGCGCGGCTGATCCAGGCCGATGCGGACATCCTGATGATCGGTAGGCGGCTCATGGTCTGCGCGGCAGAGGACATCGGAATGACATTTCCCCAGGCGATTTCCGTCGTAACGTCCTGTGTGCAGGCTTCTCAAATGGTAGGCTTTCCGGAAGCGCGCATTCTTCTGGCCGAAGCGGTGATCCTTCTGGCGTCCTGTCCCAAGTCGAATTCGGCCATCACCGCCATCGACGAAGCCCTGGGAGATCTGCGCAACAAAAAAATCGACGATGTGCCCGCGCATCTGAAGGATGCCCACTACTCAGGCGCGAAAAAGCTGGGTCGGGGAGAAGGCTACTTGTATCCGCATGCCTATGGAGGCTACGTAAAGCAGCAATATCTGCCCGATGATCTGGCCCGCGCCGGCGTCCGATATTACAGACCGACAGAAAACGGCAGGGAAGCGCTGTTCAAGAAATTCCTGGAGGAATTGAAGAAATGAGAACGATCACGTTGGCTGATCACGCCGGCTTCTGTTTCGGCGTAGGGCAGGCTGTGGAACGGACCGCCGCAGAAATGGAAAAAGCGCAGCTGCGGGGATCGAAACTGTATTGCCTGGGATCACTGATCCACAACAAGGCTGTCACCCGAGCCTTTGGCGAAAAGGGTATGGTGACAGTCCGGAGTCTGGAAGAAGTGCCACCGGGCGCTTTTGTGCTGATCCGTGCCCATGGAGAACCGCCCGAGACGTTTCAGGAAGCCGCCCGCAAGGACCTGACACTCATCGACGCCACCTGTCCCTTCGTTTCGAAGATCCACCATCTGGCTGCCGAGGCCGCATCCGGGCAGCGTCGTGTGGTAATCGTCGGCGACCCGTCCCATCCGGAAGTGATCGGCATCACGGGTTGGGCAGGCGCTCGGGCTATAACGGTGAACGACCCCGGAGATGCAGAGGCAGCCGCCTTACTGCTGAAGGATCAGCCTGTGACCGTCGTGGCGCAGACTACCATCACCGGAGAAAAGTTTCAAGCCTGTGTGGATCGAATACGTTCCTATACTGAAGATCTGATCGTTTATGATACGATTTGTCAGGCGACGAAACAGCGTCAGGATGCCGCACTGGAACTCGCCGGGAAGTCCGACATGATGGTCGTGATCGGAGATCGAACCAGCTCAAACTCGCAAAAATTGGTTGAAATCTGTGAAAAAGTATGCAAAACTGTCCTATTTGTTGAAAATTTGGATGATTTGCCATTGCAAGAGGTTGAAAAGTATTGTAAAATAGGCGTTGCGGCAGGTGCATCCGCGCCTGAACGCATTATTAAGGAGGTTATTGCAACTATGAGTGAAGATTTCACCAAGGATCTGCAAGCAGAAGAAACAAACGAAATGTCGGCCTTTATGGACGAGATCGAAAAATCTCTCCGCCTACCGGGGAGAGGAGAAGTGATCACAGGAGAAGTCGTGCAAGTCACAGACGACTATATCGTGATCAACCTCGGCTGTAAAAAAGACGGAATACTGCCGAAAAGCGAAATGGTGCTGGAAGACGAACAGAACTTGACTGCGCTGTTCAAAGAGGGAGATGAGATCCAGGCCAAAGTCATCAAGAGCGATGACGGAGACGGGAACATCTTGCTTTCCAAGAAGAAACTCCAATCCGGGGTGCATTGGGACGAGATCACCGCAGCTTTAGATAGCAAAGAGATAGTCAACGCGACCGTCGTCAAAGAAGTCAAAGGCGGCGTCATCGCCACATACAAAGAAGTATCCGGCTTCATCCCCATGTCACAGCTGGCGGACCACTATGTGGAGAGCGCAGCGGAATATGTAGGCAAGACGTTGCCCGTCAAGGTGACGCGAGTCGACCAGCGGCGGAACAAAGCCGTATTCTCCCACAAAGCGTTCCTGAACGAAGAGAAGTACAAGAAGATCGCAGAGATCTGGCAGACACTCAACGTTGGCGACGTGGTGGAAGGCAAAGTGATGCGCTTTACCGATTACGGCGCATTTGTGGATATCGGCGGGCTGGACGGTCTGCTCCACATTTCCGAAATTTCCTGGGGCAAGCTGAAGCATCCGCAGGAAGCGCTGGAGATCGGCCAGATCATCAACGTCAAGATCCTGTCCATGAACGAAGAGAAGGGCAAGATTTCTCTGGGCCTCAAGCAGAACGCACCGGAACCCTGGTCTGTCATCGACGATAATTACGCCGAAGGCAACGTGATCAGCGGGAAAGTAGTCCAGATCAAGGAATATGGCGCATTTGTGGAACTGGAGCCCGGTTTGGACGGACTGGTCCATATTTCGGAAGTGGCGCATAAGCGCGTCAACAAAATTTCCGAAGAGCTGACAATCGGTCAGATGGTCCAGGCCAAAGTACTGGAGATCGACCGGGAGCGTCGCAGGATTTCTCTGAGCATCAAGGAAACACTGGATCCCAACGCGCCCCAGCCCGAGTCTTACGAGGAAGAGCCTGTCGAAGCACCGGAAGAAGCGGTTGCCGAAGCAGAAGAAGCGGTCATCACCGAAGCTCCTGTCGAAGAAACTGCGGAAGCGGTAGAACCTGCAGAAGCAGCAGCGGAAGAAGCAGAAGAAGAGCCTGAGGAAGAAGCGGTCGGTAGCGATACCCCGAGCCTCAAGAATCTCAAGAAGGCTGAGCTGGCTGCATTTGCCGAAGAAAAGGGGATTGAACTCCCGGCGAAGGCAACCAATGCGGAAATGATCCAGATTATTGAGACAGCACTAGAGTAGAGCGTGAATGAAGAAGAACATTGTATTGATCGGAATGCCCGGTAGCGGCAAGACCACCGTTGGGCGGGAATTATCCCG
The DNA here is from genome assembly GCA_028692535.1 of Eubacteriales bacterium. Lineage (GTDB taxonomy): Bacteria > Bacillota > Clostridia > Peptostreptococcales > Anaerovoracaceae > UBA10908. The sequence continues at coordinate 4,453 of JAQUXD010000087.1, forward strand.
CCGGACGGGGATGCCCCAGGCTGACGGCGACCATATCATAGAAGATGCAGAAGGAAGGAAACTTCAGGAGATACTCGATTCCGACGGGATCGAGTATTTCAAAACCATGGAAGGCAGGATTCTTGCGAATCTGACCTACGAGAACTACGTGATCTCGCCCGGCGGAAGCGCTGTTTATTATCCCGAAGCCATGACGCACCTTTCGGAAATCGGAGACATTGTTTACCTGAATGTTCAGTTTCCGGAGATTCAAAGACGCGTTACCAATCTGGAATCCAGAGGGATCGTGTTCAAACCCAACCAGACCTTCGAAGACTTGTACAACGAGCGAACACCGCTATACGAAAAATATGCGGAAATCAATCTTAAAACCGAAGGAATGACGGCGGAAGAGACTGCTGACAAAATCCTTGAACTGTTGGGTTATCAAGGATAAGAGCCGTTTTAGAAAAGCTAAGACAAGGGTAAACCGCCCTTGTCTTTTTTCTTGTTCTCCTGTATATTTTACTTATATTTGTGTATCAGCTCAACGGCAAGGAGGGCAGGCGAATGGATCGTTTTCTCGGGGAAAACTTCCTTTTGACGACCCCGATCGGCAAAGCGCTTTATTACGACATTGCAAAGGAATTGCCGATCGTGGACTATCACTGTCACATCGATCCGGTCGACATCGCTTCGGACCGGATCTATTTGAATCCTACCCGGCTTTGGCTTGCTCACGATCATTACAAATGGCGGCTGATGCGCGCCAACGGCGTCGATGAGGCTTTCATCACCGGAGACGCCGATGACTTTCGCAGATTTGAGCAATGGGCGCTCACGCTGGAAAAAGCGGCGGGCAATCCGCTCTATGCGTGGAGCCATATGGAACTGAAGCACTTCTTTGGCTATTCCGGACACTTGAAAGGCAGCAATGCCGAAGAAGTCTGGAATTTTTGTATGAAGAAAATCGGTCCGGGGATCCGCGCCTCGGATCTTTTGAAAGCGGAAAAGGTGCGTCTGCTCTGCACCACAGACGATCCGGTCTCGGATCTTTCGTGGCATCGCGAATACCGTTCCGGGTCCGGGCAATCGATTCGCATGCTGCCGACTTTCCGTCCGGACAGGGTTTTATCTGTGGAAAAAGAAGACTTCGCTCAATATTTGATGGAGCTTTCCACAGCTTCGGGGATCAAAATAGTCGATTTTGATACGCTTCGGCAGGCCTTGGCGTTGCGCATGGACTACTTTTCGGAAAACGGCTGCCTGATTTCGGATCACGGTCTTTCGGAGTTCCGTTTTCTTTCCTGGGACGAAGCAGAGATCGATGCGATCCTGGATGAGCGCCTGAAAGGAGCCGGAATCACCGCCGAGCAACGCTGGAAGTATCTGTCGGCTATGCTTTGTTTTTTGGCAGCCTCTTACGAAAAAAGAGGCTGGGCGATGCAACTGCACTTCGGCGTCAACCGAAACGTCAACACTGCCGCGTTTAGGCATCTGGGGCCGGATTCCGGCTTTGACTGCATCGGCGGGGAGATCCCATATCGGGACCTTGTCTTATTTATGGACAGAATGCAGTCGAAAGCTGCGCTGCCGAAAACGGTATTGTATTCCATCGAGCCGGGCGACAACGCTGTGATCGATTCTCTGACACATTGTTTCCCTGCGCCGGGCGTCGTTTCCAAGGTGCAGCACGGCGCGCCCTGGTGGTTCAACGACCACAAGGATGGTATTCGTCAACACCTGTCATCTCTGGCCGCACAAGGGCTTCTGGGTACCTTTATCGGCATGCTTACCGACTCGCGCAGCCTGCTTTCCTACGTCCGTCACGATTACTTTCGCAGGATCCTGTGCGACTACCTGGGCGCCCTGGTGGAAGCGGGCGAATATCCAAATGACCCGCAGCTGCTGGAAAACCTGGTCAAAGACATTTCTTACCGGAATTGCCTGTCTTATTTCGGTCTGGGAATAGATGAACCAACCAATCTCACCGTCATGCAACAAGGAGGCAACCATGTCACAGATTAAGATCGCTCACACCGCAGATATCGTACATCAATACAAAGATGGATATTCTGCAATACCTTTCCTCGAAGGGGCTTATGACCAGGCGCGTTTTGAGAAGTGTTCCTTAAAGCCGGGCAGCTCCTTTACGCCCGAAGTGTACGGCATCACCCAGAACAATCAGCTTTTTATTTTCCTGACTGGGAAAGGGTATATCACGACGCCAAGAGAAGCTTTCAACATTATCGAAGTCGCTGTATTTGTTCCGGAATTCGATCGGGAACGGTTCACCATCACCTGCGCGGCAGACAGCAAAGAGACGCTGGATTTCATTCATGTGGTGACGGAACTCAATGACTATGACAAGACCTGCCTCGTAGAAGCCCGGATCAAACTGCCTCGTTTCCGGCCTCTTTCTCAGGGGTGGGAATATGTGGAAAATTTCAAGCAGGATGATACGAAATCCATCATGCTCATCGAACACCGAAATTTGGGAAGGCTGTCCATGGGCGCTGTTCTGGGCAAGGGGCCTACCGTTGTGGGCCAGCACATCCACAACGAACTGGTCCAGTGGTACATTCCGCTTCCCGGCTCCAAACTTACTTATATTGCAGGCGGCGATCAGTATCCGATGAAGGGCGGCGACGTGAGCTTTACGCCTACCGGCTTCCACCACGGAGCCCAAGCCGAAGCCGGGGATTCTTATGATTACATCTGGTTTGAGCTGTGTTGTGACGGTTATCCCGGCGAGATCAAATAATTGGCCGTGATCGAGCAGGTGTCCTTGCTTCATTTGACAAGAGCCGGATTGCAGGATGAGAAGGCCTGGCAAAAGGCAGGCGTTCAACTGCCCGGATACGATGTAGCCGCACTGACGGAGGAGACCCTCCGCCGGTGCGGCTGGGTCCACTTCGGCGCCGGGAATCTGTTCCGGGCTTACCCTGCAGCCCTTCAGCAGCAGTTGATTCGCCGGGGATATTCCTCTTCCGGAATT
>JAQUXD010000088.1 GCA_028692535.1 Eubacteriales bacterium
ATCGGAGCGTCGGCCGACAGCTCGATCGAAGCGCCTTGAACGAAAGTTCCGGCTGCCATGATCACTTGATCCCCGTAGCCCGGCATGTCCCAGGCGATCGGCTGCACATGGGCGTCTATGGGTGAAGCTTTCTGCACGCCTTGACAAAATGCGACAACGGCTTCCGGAGAGCCCATTTTAACGGCCTGTATCACATCGTTGCGCGGAGCATCGGGTTGCGGGCATACTTCGTATCCCAAGGTTTTGAATACTTGAGCGCAGAGCGCCGCGCCTTTCAGTGCGCCGTTGACGACAGAGGGCGCCAGAAACATCCCTTGAAACATTGCCCGGGTCTGTCCGAACGTGAGGCCGCATTCGCCTCCGATCCCCGGCGAAGTGACGCGATAGGATACCTTTTCGATCAAATCTTCCCGGCCGGCGATGTACCCGCCCGATAAGGCCAAACCGCCGCCCGGATTTTTGATCAGCGAGCCGGCCATAATATCCACGCCCATATCAGTGGGCTCTGTAATCTGGGTAAACTCTCCATAACAGTTGTCTGTCATGCAGAGAAGGTCAGGCTTTTTTCCCTTGCAGGCAGCAGTCCAGGTTTGGATTTGATCCACGCTGATTGGCTGCCGGAAAGAATAACCGGTAGCGCGCTGAACACTCACCATCCTGGTTCGATCAGAGATCGCAGCAAGTATCGCGGGCAAATCAAGGGTTCCGTCAGGCTTCAATTCCACTTGCTTGTAGGTGATTCCGAAATCTTTAAGAGAGCCTTGATCCTGTCCGCGCAGCCCGATGACGGTCTCCATGGTATCGTAAGGCCGTCCGGTGCAGTAGATCAGTTCATCCCCCGGGCGCAGGATGCCCAGATAGACGGAGGCAAGCGCATGGGTTCCGTTGACGATGGTCGGGCGCACAAGAGCTGCCTGTGCGCCGAAAATCATAGCGTAGAGCTTTTCCAGCGCTGCTCGGCCCGGATCATCATAGCCATAGCCGGTGTTCCAGCCGAAATGCATATCTGTGATTCTGCATTTCTGAAAAGCGGATAGTACTTTATATTGGTTGTATTCTTTGATTTCATCCAGACGGCGGTAAACGTCTGCAAGCCGCGCTTCTGCTTCGTAAACAATGTTCAGTATTTTGGAATCGACTTGGAATTCGTCGGAAAGCAGTCGTTGGATCTTATTTTTCATGGGCTGGATGAACCTCCGGTTTTACAGTTGCGCTTTCAGCAGTTTCAGAGGACGTTTCGTCCCACTCGAAATTCTTGATGAGTTCACGTTTTGTGTTGAGTTTATGGGCGGCATACAATTGCGTTGTGGTCACGTGGTCGTGATCCATCAATTCCTGAACGTCGTAGATGGAATGTCCTCTTCCGATCAGGGAAGTGGCTGCAGTGGCGCGCAGCTTGTGTGGACTGTACCCGCGTTTGCGGCTGGTGCCCAGCGATATCGATGTGTATTTCTTGACGATTTGTCGAATCTGCCGATCTGTGAGTCTTGTTTTCTGTATGGAAAGGACCAGCGCATCCTGATGGACGGAATCCAGTGAATCCTCCGGCGGGCGCTCCAAGGTTAGGTAGTCATTGTATGCTTTTGTGATAGTCCTGTTGATGGGCATGATGGATTCCTTGCCCCTCTTGCGATAAACTTTGAATTCGCCCCTTTCAAAGTTGAAAGAAGAGAGGTTCAGCTGCTGCAGCTCGGAGAGACGCAGACCGTAAGTGACCAAAAGCAGCAGGATCAGTTTATCCCTATATTTTGTCTTCTTCCAGTAATTCATTTCCGTCTTGGTGAGACCTGTGCCGTTTTCCACCGCGTCCAACATACGCATCACCTCGTCGTCCTGAAGGGCCTTGATTTCCCGCTCCCCTGCTTTCGGCAAACGGATGGGATCAAAACCGTCTGTGATATTCTGACGGACCAGCTGATCCCGATACAGATATTTGAACAGAACTGACACCGAGGATTTTTTTCGAGCCAGGGAGCTTTTATCGTTTTCGTATATATAAATGCTTTGGTCTGTTTCGACTTTATATCTTCTGCAGTAATCAATAAACAGATTGATGTCGATGCCGGTCAGTTGGTCGAAGTGCTCCGGCTGCAATTCTCGTATTGAAGAAGTCTCTTCTTTGCATGCGGTTTCATGAATCAGATAACTGCAAAAAAACCTTGTGTCTCTCAGGTAAGCCAGCCTGGACATGGGCAGCAGATTGTTCTTCAAATACATGAAATATCCTCTGAGCCAGGGAGGAAGCTCTGCTTCGATGGCTTCACACTGTTCGAAGATCCGGTGTTCCTTTTCCAGGATATTGTCCGGCTTGTCTGATTTGTTGTGAATCTTGATTTCTTTCACTGTTTGCACCTCCGTTCTTCGACATATTCGATCATCTGAAGAAGAGCTTTTTCGTCGAAATCCGTGTCTTCCAGCTTAAACCAGCGCATGTCATCTATGCGTCCGAACCAGGTCATCTGCCGTTTGGCATAGCGCCGTGTATGTATTTTGATTTCATGCACAGCTTGTTCCAGGGATCCGCATCCGCGAAGATAGGGTATCAATTCTTTGTAACCGATCCCTTTCATTGAAATATCTTCTTCGGTGAGGCCCAGGTCAAGCAGCCTGCGCACTTCCTCTGTCAGGCCTTGTTTCAGTAACTGTTCTACTCGTTCTTCGATGCGCCGGTACAGTGCCTGGCGTTCTCTTTCCAACCCGATCACGATCGAGGAAAATGCAGGGTTGGCATGCCGAGTCATACTGAAAGGCATCAACCGCTCCTCCTGCCCGCTTTCCAGTCGTTCAATGGCGCGAAGGACGCGTTTCACATTATTGGGATGGATGCTTTGAGCTGCCTCAGGATCAAGCTCCTTTAAGTGAGCATGGAGTCTTTCCGGATCGCCCCGGCCGATATCTGATAATATTCGATCTCTTTTCTCCCGATCTCCGGGCGCGGCGGAGAAGTCCATGTCGTACAGCAGCGCATTGACGTAGAGTCCTGTGCCGCCGCAGATGAGCGGAAGTTTATTCTCAAGAAAAATACGTTCAATACAGGCTTCTGCCAGTTCTTTATACTCTGCTGCGGAAAAGGGTTTCGCAGGTTCGATCCCGCCGATCAGATGGTGCGGTATACGTTGAAGTTGCTCTTGAGAAGGCTTAGCGCTTCCGATATCCATATACTTGTAGATTTGCATGGAGTCTGCGGATACGATCTCTCCGTTGAAATGCTCGGCCAATCGAATTGCATATTCAGTTTTTCCGCTGGCCGTCGGTCCGACGACGAATATCACATTTTTCATTTATTTCCGTAGGAACATTTTCTCAAGATCATTTTGGCTGAAGCGTAGAAATGTAGGGCGGCCGTGGGGACAGGAAAACGGGTTTTCCGTCCCGTCCAGAGCTCTGAGCAAGCTTTGAATCTCTCGGACATCGAGCCGGTCGTTCGCTTTTACCGCCGCCTTGCAGGCCTGTGTGATCAGGCGTTTTCTTTCCAGTTCCGGTTCGACACGGCCGCTCCCGGGCTCGCTGTTCAAAACATCGTGAAGAAATGCCTCTGCTTCTCCGGCATCCATACACATCGGAATCTCTTTCACAATATACTCCCTGGGCCCGAATTCTCGAATATGGTAACCCAAGCCATTTAGAAGTGTCAAGCGATCCGACGCCAATTCCCGCAAATAGAACGGGATTTCCACGACCCAGGGCTCAATCATCATTTGACTGTCGGTTTTATGGCAGATGGCGTTATCCATCAGCTGCTCATAGAGCACTCTTTCATGGGCCGCATGTTGATCGATCACATAAAGCGAATCTTCTTTTTGAGCCAGAATATAACTTGAAAAGGCGTTGCCCAATATTTGCAGGTCCGAAAATAAAAATCGCTCATGGTTTTCTTGTTTCGTTGCCGCTTTTTGACTGTCGGTATAGCCGAAATCCAAGGAATCCGACAATATGCGGTCGTAGCGGTCTCTCTCTTCATTTAACGATAAATATCTTATGTCTACTTGCATGTCATCGCTTCCGCTATCTTGTTTTTTTAAAGATTCCGAGTTTAACTCTTTTACATGATCCATTATATTGGGGGCCGCATTTCCCGCCAGCAGGTTCTGACGGAGACTGCTGACAAGATAACTGAGCACAGAATCCTCGTCCAGGAAGCGTAGTTCGGTTTTGTTCGGATGAATGTTCACATCCAGTTTTTCCGGCGGAACCTCAAGAAAGAGAAAGGCAACCGGATACCTTCCCTCAAACAGTTTATCTGCGTATGCGAGTCGAAGAGCTTCATCGATGATTTTGCTCTTGATCCATCGTCCGTTCACAAAATAGATTTGATATCTTCTGTTGGCTCGGCTTTGGTCCGGCCGGCTGATATATCCGCTCAAATGATAGGATTCCTCATTAGGAGACTCCATAACAGGAAGGAGTCCGTTCGCCGTCTGTTTGCTGTAAACGGTCAAAATATTCTGGTAAACGTCTCCTTTCCCTTGTGTGGAAAATAAAATGGTTCCGTTATTGATCAGGCGCAGACGTATCGAAGGATAGGCCAATGCCATTTTCGACAGGTAATCGATGATCATTGCGCTTTCGGTCTGGTCGGACTTTAGAAATTTTTTTCGTGCCGGTGTATTGTAGAACAGGTCGGAAACGATCAGGGTCGTCCCCTCTTCTGCGCCGGTTTCCGTCACTCCTGCAAGCAAACCGCCTTCCACCGTGACCCGGGTGCCCGTTTTCCGGTCCGAGGTCTTCGTAATAAGCTCTATTTTAGTAACCGCCGCGATACTTGCCAATGCTTCACCGCGAAAGCCAAGAGTGCGGATTGCATCTAAATCTTTTTCTGTCGCGATCTTGCTGGTAGCATAACGATGAAAAACCAGCGCCACATCCTCCGGCGAAATCCCGCATCCGTTGTCTGTCAATCGGATATAGGTTTTTCCGCCGTTGCGGATTTCCACCGCAATGGCGGTGGCGCCGGCATCGATGGCATTTTCCAACAATTCCTTGACAATGGAAAGCGGACGTTCTACGACTTCGCCGGCAGCGATTTTATCGGATATTTCTTTCGGGAGGGTCCTTATCCTGGGTATTGATTTCATTTTATCGTTCCTTTGCCGCATCCTGAAGTTCCTGTAGGATGCCGATCGCCATGGCCGGCGTGGTTTCCATCAGATCCAGGGTTATCAACCTCTGCGCAAGGTGATCGTCAGAGCTGTTAAAAAAGCTGATCTGCCGATCCTGCATATCTACAGCGGAACGGCTCATTTTTGGGAGAGATTGATGATATCCGGATTCCTCCAGTTCAGCCAGTTTGTTTTCTGCGGCAAAGAGCAAAGATTCCGGGACCCCTGCCAGACGGGCCACATGGATGCCGTAGCTCCTGCTGGCACTGCCTTCTACGATTTTGTGCAAGAATACGATGTTGCCATCGGATTCGGCTACATCCACATTCAGATTTCGCACGCCGTTCATTGTCTCTGATAAAGATGTCAGCTCATGGTAGTGGGTTGCAAACAGCGTTCGGACCTTCTGTTCGGGCCGTGTGAGGTGTTCGCAAACGGCCCAGGCAATAGACAATCCGTCATAGGTGCTGGTGCCTCTGCCGATCTCATCCAGAATTACCAGACTATTTTCCGTCGACGTGTTTAATATGTAGGCGAGCTCGGACATCTCCACAAAGAAAGTACTCTGTCCCTGAGCGATGTTGTCCGACGCGCCGATTCGTGTATAGACACGATCGCAAATGCCGATTTCCGCCGTCTCGGCAGGTACGAAGCACCCGGCTTGCGCCATCATCACGATTAATGCCAATTGGCGCATATACGTTGATTTTCCAGACATATTGGGGCCGGTAATCAACAGAAGGCTGGCATCACTGCGGTCGATATATAAATCATTGGAAACAAATACACCGTCCCGTATGGTCCGTTCGATCACCGCATGACGTCCTTTTTGTATGATGATCCGATCCTCCGTTGTGATGACCGGTTTAACATAACCCAGCTTGATGGATGTTTCGGCGAAGGAAGCCAGCACATCCACTGCGGCCATGGCTGCTGATGTGCGCTGGATCGACGGGATCTCCGTTGATATCATTTCACGCAATTCACAAAAAAGCTGATATTCCAGTTCATTGATTTTTGCCTCTGCATTCAGCACCACAGCTTCAATTTCCTTCAGCTCCGGTGTGATATAGCGTTCACAGTTGACGAGAGTTTGTTTGCGGATGTACTCCTGCGGCACAAGACTGAGATTGGACTTGCTCACTTCGATGTAATAACCGAATACTCTGTTGTATCCAACCTTCAGGTTTTTAATGCCGCTTCGTTCTCGTTCCTTGGGTTCCAACGCGGCGATCCAGCTTCTTCCTTCTTTGATGGAATCCTTCAGCTTATCCAGATCGTCGCAGTATCCGGTCCGGATCAGGTCTCCTTCTCGGATCGTAACCGGCGGTTCTTCTGTAACGGCGCTTTCGATGAGACCGCAGATCCGCTCCAGATCATCGATTTCCCTGTTGTACATGCTCAGGAGAGGATCGTTGCATCGCTCCAGCTCCGATTTTAAATCCGGCAGGCTTTGCAGAGAGCTTTTTAATGCATTCAAATCTCGTCCGTTTGCCGTTCCACAGGCGATTCGTGAGGAAAGGCGTTCCAAATCGTAAACGTCTTTCAGCGCTTCCCGGATATTGTTGAGTATCAGAAGATCGTTCGTCAATACTTCGACGGAACTGAGCCGTTCATCGATTTCTTTTTTATGGATCAAAGGCTCTTTGATCCATTGCTTTATTTTTCTGGAGCCCATCGCAGTACAGGTTTTATCCAGTATATGCAGTAAGGAAACGCCGGATTTTCGATCTGACAGCGATTCGGCGATCTCCAGGTTTTTCAGTGTTGCCCGGTCCAGCGACATATGCGTGCCGGCATTGTAAATGCGCAGGGAGGTCAAGTGCTGCATGCTGCGCTTTTGTGTGTCGTTTAGATATCGGAGCAGCGCGCCTGCTGCGAAAAAAAGACCGGGCGCTTCGGTTCGATCCAAGCCCACACTGCTTTCGGCTTCTGTGTTGAAATGTTCCCGGATAGCTTTCCGGCAGTTCCGTTCGATATGGTATTCCGGGTCAACCGGGGAGATGGTTATATCCGTCAGAAGCCCGATTTGGTCGCACAATATACCGGTATAGGGATCCTCATTGTTGACGAGAATTTCCCTGGGATTTATTTTCGTCAGCTCTGCCAGTAGATTTTGAAGGTGTGAAGCATCTGAAAATTCGATAGCGGAAAACTCACCGGTGGAAATATCGCAATAAACCAAACCGCTCCTTTTTTCTTCCACATAGACCGATGCCAGAAAATTGTTTTCCTTTTCGGATAGCATACTTTGACTGAGGATCGTTCCCGGCGTAATGACGCGCA
>JAQUXD010000089.1 GCA_028692535.1 Eubacteriales bacterium
GAAATGAGTCCGCACCTTGCTCGATCTGTCAATTCTTTTCATGGTACTCTCCTCTCTCCGGCTATGCCAGGACTCTGGCCAGCACGTTGACCAGCCGATCGATATCTCTTTGGGTGTGGATCTCCGTGACGCAGTAGAGCGCCGATTGACCCAACCGGGGAAACTCTCCGCTGATGTCCTTGCCGCCGAAGATACCTTCGGACAGCAAGATCTTTTGGATCTCCGCCACAGTCTTTCCCGTGGCGTTGAAATCGACTACAAATTCCTTGAAATATTGTCCGCCCAGACTATTGGCTTTTATACCCTTGATCCCGTTCAGTTTCTGCACTGCGTACCGGGCATTCTGCATGCAGGTCTGCCCCACTTCCTCCATACCCGCGGGACCCATGGTCGCCAAATAGACACCGGCCGTAAGCCCCCAGAGCGCGGCCTGCGTACCCACATATTCCTTCGCTCCGTCCCGAAGGTTACCGAAGGAAGTCCTGTCGTAGGCTACGTCGCCGAAGCCGTATTCTCCGGGATGCGTGGTCGGCGCAATGCCGAAGAGCCTGGAAGGATATTCATTCACATACTCTTCTTCATCCCGGGTCGCCATGAATCCGGCCAGCCCTCCGCCGTAGTTCATGTGGATGCCCAGAGGCTGAAGCTCTCCGCAGACGATATCCGCGCCGTATTCAGGCGGCGGAGCCATAACGCCCAGGGTGATGGGATCCACCCCCACCAGACTTTCCGCGCCTGCTTCGTGGGCGATACGGGAGATTTCTTCCCCTCGAGTCTCAATCACGCCCAAATAATTCGGATTTTCAAAATAGACCCCGGCGGTGTCCTTGCCAACCTTCTTTTTCAGGTCCTCCAGATCGATTTGTCCGTCTTCCGTACATGCTACCGTTACAAATTCGGTCGTTGCCCGGCCGAAGTTTTCAATAATGGCTCGCTTTTGAGGATCCAGGATTTCCGGCAGGATGATCTGCTTCCGTCCTGTTTTGCGCTGCGCCATGGCACAGGTCGTTGCCGACGCCTGTGCCCAGTCGATGGCCGGCACGTTCACAACATCCATCCCTACCAGTTCTGCTACAAGACTCTGATATTCGAATTGCGTCTGGAAACGACCCAGTTCATTGTAGGGTTCGCCGCCGTATGCAGTCAGAAATTCTCCTCTGGAGTTCACTTCGTCGCAGATGGCGGGCACATAGTGCTGCCAGCAACCGGCGCCCAGAAAGTTCAGATATTTTTTACCGTCGCCGTCGCGATCCAGCAATTCTTCCACATACCGGCGCATTTCATATTCGGATCCAAAGGCCTCTGGAATGTTCATTTCCCCTTTGAACATCAATGCGTCAGGCACATTTTTGTGCAAGTCGTCCAGCGACTTCATCCCCAGGAAATCCAGCATTTCCTTTTCAACTTCCGGAACGGAGTTGGGGATGTAGGGGTGATTGGGGAATCCTCTTTTCATAGCGTTCTCCTTCTATACAAATATTGCTTAAGCGATGCCGCCGCCGTCCACAACCAGGGCTGTTCCGGTGATCCAGGAAGAAAGCTCGCTGGAGAGAAACAGGACTGCATTGGCAATGTCTTCGGGCTGGCCGATCCTTGCGATCGGTCGGTCCGATCCGCAAGATGCTAAAAATTCTTCTTCGGAAACTTGATCGTTGATGGCGCCGGTCTGATATCCTTCGTCGATCATCATGGATGTGACGGTATCTCCGGGACACACAGAGTTGACCCGTATTTTGTCGGGACCGTGATCGATGGCCATGGCCCGAGTGACGTTGACGATGCCACCTTTCACAGCGCAGTAAACTGCCGCCTGATCGCCGCCCTTGAGCCCCCATCCCGAACCACTGTTAATGATGCTGCCGCCGCCGGCTTTTCTCATTTCGGGAATCACGTGCTTGGAAAACAGGAACAACCCTTTTAATCCTACGCCCATCACAAAATCCCAGTCCTTTACCGTCAGGTGTTCAATGGTTTTACGTACTGTAACACCTGCGTTGTTGAACAAAATATCGATTCTTCCGAAGGTCCGGACGATACCGTCCACCGTTTCCTTCACCTGCGTTTCGTCAGTGACGTCACAGCGAAAAAATTCAGCCGTCCGCCCGGCTTCCTGCATTTCCCGAACCGCTTCGGCTCCCGCCGGGTCCACGTCCACGACGGCAACTGCCGCGCCATATGCCGACAGCAACTGGGCGGTACCCAGTCCGATCCCCGATCCCGCGCCGGTGATCACCGCCACTTTTCCCGTTAGATTGAGCGGATCCTTCTTTTGAAGCATGTTGTTTCCTCCTATCGTTTTTCAATCGCCCCGCAGTCTGTTGTGATACGTGACATTTGCCCTATTACAATACCATTCTTCTATTGTTCTTTCAACCGTTTCGGCTGCGCACAAAGGCGCCGATCTTATCGATCCCCTCCCGGATCGTATCCTCACCTGTGGCATAGGAAAGCCGGACGAATCCTTCACCGCCGGCGCCAAATCCGGTTCCCGGGACTACGACCACCTGTTGCTCCCGAAGGAGATCCATGGCAAAATCACGACAGGACATCCCTGTGCCGGTGATGTTTGCAAACACATAGAAAGCACCTGCCGGAGGCAGGCAGGATATGCCCGGGAGCCCATTCAGCCCTTCTGCGACCAGCTTCCTCTTGTTCCGATACTCGGCCTTCATGGCTTCCACAGGTTCACGGGTGCCGGTCAATGCGGCAACCCCTCCCCACTGTACACTTTCGCCTACACAAGAGTAAACGTTCTCCAGCATGGTGTTCATTGTCCGGATCAATTCCAGGGGAGCTACTGCATACCCCAGGCGCAGGCCCGTCATCGCGTAGGTTTTGGAGAAGCCATCAATAATAACGGTCCGCTCACGCATACCGGGGAATTCGGCGATGCTGGCATAGGGTTCATCGGTCCAGATCAATTCCCGATAGATCTCGTCAGTGATCACAATGAGATCATGCCGGATCGCCAGAGCTGCGATCTGCTCCAGATTTTTCCGATCCGCCACGCCGCCGGTAGGATTGGAGGGCGAATTGATCAGAATAGCTCTGGTCTTTTTCGTAATGGCGGCTTCCAGCTCTGCCGGATCGAACATGAACCGGTTTTCCTCCCGCAACCTCACAGGAACGGGTATCAGTCCTTCCTGGATCATCAACCCCCGATAGTTGGCCCAGCCCGGATCCGGCAGGATCACTTCATCGCCAAAATCGGTGATGGCGCTCACCGTCAAATGGAGCGCTGCGATGGCGCCGGGGGCCACCAGCGTCTCTTCGGGCAGATAGGACAGCCCCCGTTCCCGTTCATAAGCTTCGGATATAGCCTGGCGCAAGGGCATGATTCCCGAGTTCGGTGTATAGTGGGTCTCGCCTCTCCGCAGGGAATCCTCGATGGCCTGTCGAATGTGTTCAGGCAGTGGAAAATGAGGTTCTCCCAGGGCAAAACTCACCACACGGTCGTACTGTGCCTGCAGAGCGAACATTTCCCTTATAGCGGATTTTGGGACCGATCTTCCTTTTCCGGATACCAATTCCATAGCTGCTGCCTCCATTCAATAAACATAATTACCATTTACATCTATGTTTTCATCATATAGACTGAATGGAGAAGAATCAATCACAACTTCCACAGACTGTCAACCGACCCGGATAAGGAGGCTTCCATGAAGAATATCGTTATGCCCCATGCAAAGATCGACCAAAAAATCATCGACAAGTACTTAGCTTTGAAGGACGTATACAGCCTATCCTGCATCGTGACCGATGCACAGGAACGGGATAACGTAATGCGAAACAACATCGTGCAGCGAACCCTCAACCGGCGTATCATCGGACCGGCCCTCACCGTCAAACTGACAGCCGGAGACATTGTGGACTGTCTGGGTATCTTTGAGATCGCCCAGCCCGGAGACATCGTAGTGATCGACGCCTTCGGAGAGTCTCAAACTTCGATCTGGGGAGGTCTTATGTCGGGTCTGAGCGTGGCCGCCGGCATCGCAGGCGTCGTGATCGACGGCAGCGCCAGGGACACCGACGAAGCCCGCATGCTGGACTTCCCGATCTACTCTTCTGCAGTCTGTCCGAGAGCTTCCCACACAGCTTATTCCGGCAGAAAAGAACCCATCGAGATCAATACGCCCATCGTCTGCGGCGGCATCCTGGTCAAGCCGGGAGATCTGATCGTTGCCGATGAGATCGGTGTCGTGCTGGCGCCGGCTGATCAACTGGAAGAGATCTACGAAAAAGTACGCGAACAAGCCGAAAAGGAGGAAGCTACCCGGACAGAGATCCTAAAGGGTGCCACGGTAGAAGAATTATTGGCAAAATTCGGAAGATTGTAATGCATGACAATCTCGGCAAGCAGCGATGATAAAAGTGATCCTCGGGAATATATTTCGGAAACATGCGATTATTTCTTGATTTTTATTCCCGAATCGTTTACACTACACTTTGCTGAATGCAATGCGCTGTACGATGTGCGGCGTTTGGAGGATTGACCGAGTGGCTAAGGAGCTCGCCTGGAAAGCGAGTAAGGCTGAGAAGGCCCCGCGGGTTCGAGTCCCGTGTCCTCCGCCAAAGCAAGTCGCCTGTCAATGGAATCGATCCCGGCAGGCGACTTTTATGTCACATCAAAAGAAACAATAAACTGAAAGGAAGGAAGGAAAAATTTTGTTCAGAGAAATGAGAAGGATCCGGCAACTGATGTCGGCCGAAGAGACACAGAAGGTTCTGGACCGCTGCACCAACGGGATCCTGGCTTGCCAGGGAGACGACGATTATCCCTACGCAGTCCCCTTAAGCTACGCTTGCGCAAATGGGAAAATCTATTTTCACTCTGCCAAAGCAGGCCACAAAGTGGACGCTATCCTAAAAAACCCGAAAGTGTCGTTCACCGTCGTGGACGAGGACACCATCGTCAGCGCAGAATACACCACCTACTTTCGCAGTGTCATTGCTTTTGGCAGAGCGCGGATCGCGGAAGACGAGGAACGGTTGGAAGGCTTCCGGGCGCTGGTGGATAAATATTCCGGCGATCAGCCCAAAGATATCATCAGCGAAAAAATCAGAACCTGCGATGCGTCGCTGATCATCGCCATCGATGTGGAGCACATCACCGGGAAAGAAGCCATCGAGTACGTACGGGCGAAGCAAAAGGCGTAGATGATTTGCCGAATCAAATCATCTCATTTGAAAGGAACATCATCGTATGAGCAACATTGTGATCAACGAAGCCACTAAAGGGATACGCCTCCCGAGCATTCCCATCTCCGAGATCGACAAAGACCGATGCTGGTTCAACCCGGGCTGCGCCCTGAGCGTGACCAAGCCAGAAGCCGAACATCAGATCCTAGCCCTGCTCCAAGCCTGGTTCGGGCCGGTCAAGATGCACAATATCTGCTGCCACCACGATCCCCGCCTGCCGGAGGGGTCTACGATCATCAACAACTGCGCCGGCTGTGACAGGCGTTTCCGTTCTCTATACAAAGGGATCCGAACCATTTCTCTCTGGGAAGTGCTGGACAGTATCGACGGACTCCCTCTGCCCGACCATACGGGGCTGCGCGTATCCGTTCACGACTCCTGTTCCTACAGGCCAAAACCCCAGGTGCACGCCGCTGTCAGAAGTCTGTTGCGGAAAATGAAGATCGATATCGTGGAATCTGAATTCAGCGGCACGAGATCCATCTGCTGCGGAGACAATTTTTATTCGCACATCCCCATCGACAAAGTGACGGAAATGCAAAAAAAGAGGGCGTCACAGATGCCCTGTCAAGATGTGGCGGTCTATTGTGTCTCCTGCATCAAATCCATGGCGATCGGCGGAAAAACGCCGCATCACATGGTCGATCTGCTTCTGGATGAAGACACCGATCCGCAAGAAACCCGAATCGATGTCTATCACGAAGCCGTGAGCCGATACATCGACGAACACTGAACGCCGTTACGCACCGGTCGGGATGATCCCGGCCGGTGTTGTATATTGTCCGTCCAATCCGTCAGCCATGTCGATCTGGACCACAGTGCCGTCTTTAACGATAAATAGAATGGAGCGATTGGTCCCCTCCGGCGCATAAACCAGAACCTCATCGTTCCAGAAGGCTTCCGGATAGGCTGTTTGCACCGCTTCGACGGTGTCTCCCACGGAAACGCCCCGGGAGGTTGTGCAGTCCGGCTGGGTGCAGGCGATGTACTGGATCGGTGAGAAATTGGGGCCCAGTTGGTCATCGCCGTAAAAGCCATCGAAAGTGACCACGGTCAATCCTTCGTAGTACCGCCTCTGAACGATGGCAAAGCTCAGAGCCACCAGATCCTGAGCCGGTTCTTCTTCCCATCCGAAAAATTCGTAAGGGATCCCCAATCCCCATTCGTGGGCATATCCGAGCCCCGTGCTCCAGTCGCCGTCTGCCCATTCTTCGTTGGGCATCGTGAAGCACCATTCCTCATCCCACTTCCAGTAATCGTGAATGGCCTGGATCGCCGCAGGAGAATCGTCGAAGTGGACGCCCGGCGGATAACCGAAATAAGCCTGAAGATCCTTGCTCCATTCATCGGTCAGCACCTCAGCGCGGCGGATGCCCGCGCTGAAAGGCTCGGCCTCGCTCTCGGTGATCAACAGATACAGCTGGCCTTGTTGCAGCTCGGCGCCGTTGGCATCGCCATAGATAAAATTGTGGTCCGAAGGAATCCAACCCTCTTCGTCCAGAATAAACAGCGTCTTATCGGGCAGTTCCCCGGGCTGCAGTCGAAAATCCAATGCGTACAGTTTTAGCGTACTTTCCTGATGGAAAGGCAGTTCTCTTTCCAGTCGAAGATCGATGATCCGGCTGTCCAGAATATCCACGGTGATCAAGCCGGCTTCTTCAGATCCGTAAAATCCATCTGTTTCCAGCATGCGCACCAGCTGGTCGATCTCGTACTGCGCCCACCGGACCACTGCTTCGGGCGCATCTACCACGCCCTCCGAAACAGGAACTCTGTCCGGCGGTTCTTCCACGGGAGCTCCGCAGCCTGCAACAAAAAACAGCAGGAGAACTACGATCAATATTCCTGTTTTTTTCATTTTATTTCTCCTGATTGTTCCGTGCGCTCAAAACCAGCGCCTCGAGAAGCTTTTTGATAGCCTGACGGGTCCGTTCGTCCTCCAAGACACCCTCTGCGCTGAATTTCGTGTCGGCACGGGCGATCATTACTTCCGGTTTATTGAGCGGGATCAGGTTGAGACTGACACAAACCTGGCGCAGATGATATTGGGCTCTGGCACCCCCGAACATGCCCGGCGATGCGCTCATGATCGCCAGGGGCTTTCCGTACAGTGGAGGCTCTTTGCCTCTTGAGGCCCAATCCAGAGCATTTTTCAATACGGGAGGAATCGAATAATT
>JAQUXD010000090.1 GCA_028692535.1 Eubacteriales bacterium
ATCGTAACGATCCGGAAGGGATCTGCAACCGGAAGCACGGTGGCATACAGCGGCACGATCAATTCAGCGAAGACGGTGATGACTTTAACGCCCACAAGTCCGCTTCTGGAGGATACCAGATATTACATCGTAGTGAAGGCCGGAACGATGATCGATGCCGACGGAGAGGACAATGAAGCGGCGACTTCCTACTTCAACACCGGCAGCAGCACGGAGAAGCTGGTGGTCACGTATTCCCCTGTTAACGGAGATGCTTCTGTGCCCGCAGACCGGAAGAGTTTTACGATCAACCTCTCTGAGGGCGTTACCCGGTATAACGGGACTTCTCTTTCCACCGGCGACAGCTATCTGAAGAGCAATGTGGTTTTGTTCAGGCGTGGGAACACTGCTGTGAGCGCCTCTGATTATTCGGTTTCTATTAACAGCTCAAGGAGCCGGATCACAATAACATTAGACGACGACTATGCGCTGTCATTGAATACAAGGTATACGATAGGCATCCTGGCTTCGACGCTTAAAACAGCTGACGGAGACGCAGTAGCGGCTTCCAGCTCGACTTGGACGACGGCAGGGATGCCGGTGCTGAGCAGCGTCGGCGTCGTTGCTCACGAGACGTCCGTGGATTTCAAAGCGACGCCCAACATCAGCGGCAGGATCTACGCCGTATTGTTGCCGGCTGATGCTGCTGCGCCGACAGCGGCTCGGATCCGGGATGGCAAGGACGCGGCGGACACAGCTGCTATTGCCGCCGTTAACGCGGCAACGCCGGCTTCCGGCGCAGCGACGCTGGCACTCTCGTCAGAAGCTGTCACTCGGGATACAGCCTATAAAATTTATGCGGTCCTGTACGACGGCAGCGGCAATGCTTCTCAGGTCGTCAGTTCAGCGGTCACGACAGAGCCTTTAAAGCTAAAGAGTCTGACTATCGTTCCCGATACGGACGCAGCCAATGTCTTGAGTGGTTTCAAATCGAACAAGCTGAACTACGGTACCCTCGTGGTGCCCAACGGAACCTCCTATGTGGAGGTGACAGCGGAAGCCAATGCGCTGTCCTTTGTTGGAGATCTGACCATCAACGGAGATGTGGAAATGGCCGGCAAGCAAATCGACTTGTCCGCCGGATCGGCAGATATTTCCGTGGTCGTTCAGGAGCTGGGCAAGCGCAGTGTTACGTACACCGTGACGGTGCAGGTGGCAGGAAGCGCTGCATTGAACAGCATGACCATCCAAATAGCAGAAGATATAACTGCCTATGAGCCGGGTGTATCTGAACCCTTGCCCATCGGCGCAGACCCGATCCAGGTAACGTTGGTCATTTCGCCGGAGGATCCGGCTGCGACGATCCGGATCGACGGCGTTACTGTAGCAGCCGGCGATCCGATCACACTGAACCTGGATTCCACCATCACACGGAAAGATTTTGTGATCGAATCCGCCGATGGTTTGGCAACGAAGACGTATACCATTCGCTTCGACCGTACGCCGTTTCCGGAAGACCCGTTGGATATTTAAAAAGCTTTTCAAAAACCAAGCCGCCATTTATTCATGGCGGCTTTTGCTCGGCAATATCAAATTGGCGCATACAGAAGTACTTCCGTGTTCATGCGTAATACTATTCAATTGTAATAAGCTGTATGCGCCAAAGTGAACAAAAGAGAGAATACATGTTAAATATTAACAAATCAATAGTACTATAGCAAAAGAGGCAGGTCAAGAAAAAAAATCCATAATTTCTAAAATGCGGAGAAACTGTATGAAAATTGTTTGTGTCAACGGGACCATTTATACCATGGACAAGGAGAATTCCGTCGCTTCGGCCATCGGGTTTGAGAACGGGCGCGTTACTGTCGTGGGCGGAAATGCAACGGTGTTGGCGCAGGTGGAGCGCCCGGATCGGGTCATCGACTTGAAGGGCAAGGCTTTGCTTCCGGGATTTTATGATGGCCACCTGCACCTTTTAAGCTATGGTTACAGCAAGAGGATGGCTTATTTGGATGACTGCGCCGGCATCGAAGACTTGATCCATAGCGTAAAAGAGCACATCAAGCAATGTGATCTGATGCCGGGCACTTGGGTAGAAGGCCGTGGTTGGAACGAAGGCGTGTATCCGGAACGGCGGATGCCTGATCGTCACGATTTGGATCGGATCTCAACGGATCACATGATCGTTCTGGGGCGTTCCTGCAGCTTTGCATGTGTGGTCAATACGAAAGCATTGCAGACATTGGGAATGCTTGAAGCTCCGCCTCGGGCGGAAGCGGGATCCGTGGAGCTGGATGCGGAAGGTATTCCAACCGGTGTTTTTCTCGGAGAGGCCACGCACCTGGTGTATTCAAAACTACCACAACTGGGTATAACAGGTATCAAACAGGCTGTGCTTGACGCCTGCGGAGATTATGTGCGCGCAGGTATCACCTCTGTGGATACGGACGACTTTGAATTGACAAGGGCCGGTACATTTCGCCAGATCCTGCAGGCTTACTTTGAACTGGATAAGGCCGGGCAGCTGCCGATTCGCGTCAGTGAGATGCTCTATCTGCCCACCCGAGAATTGTTGGAGGATTTCCTGACGACAGAATACCGGACCGGCTACGGTTCACCTTTCTTTCGGATCGGCAGATTTAAACTGTTGACGGACGGTTCGCTGGGAACAAGAGGCGCTGCATTGATGGAACCCTATGCCGACTCGGCCGGCGCAATGGGCTCCGTCATGCTGCGCCAAAAGGAGCTTTCGGCGCTGATGCGAAGAGCTTATGAAAACGGCTTGGATCTGGTCGGTGACGGCATCGGAGATCGAGGGATCTATATGCTTCTTAAAGCCTATGAACCTCTGGTGAACGAAAATCCCGGAAAGGACCTTCGCTTTTGTATCGATCATTCCCAGATCACTACCGAAGGCATCATCGAAGAGTATAAACGTCTGAATGTGATCGGGGGCTGTGAATTGGTTTTCGTAGCCTCGGATATCAATATCGTGGAGGGCCGGGTAGGCCTGCACCGGGCTTCATTGTCCTACAACTGGAAACGTTTTTATGATCTTGGCGTGACGGTGACCTCCGGATCCGACAGTCCGGTGGAGCCTTACGAACCGTTGCTTGGAATTCATGCTGCGGTGAACCGAAGAAATTGGTCGGGAAAGCCGGCGGGAGGCTGGCTGCCCGAACAGCGACTCAGCGTGGAGCAGGCTGTTCGAGCCTTGACCACAGGTTCAGCTTACGCGGCCCGGGAGGAACACTTGAAAGGAACGCTGGAAGTCGGAAAATATGCCGACGCAGTCGTCCTTTCCGAGAACATTTTTCAAATCGACCCGGCCCGCATCGATCAGGCTGCCGTCCTGATGACGATCGTGGACGGCCATATTGCTTGGGAAGACGGAACTATAGAATAAAAGAACGACGGCCGCGGAACGACCGTCGCTTTTGTGGCTTCATCGGAAAAACCTGTCAGCTTCGCTTAGCCAGCATGTCGTTGATCACAATGCCCAAACCCAAAAGACCATAGAACATAGGCATGACGGAAACGGAGCTGTCGTTGACCAGGGCTGCGGCCAGAAATCCGGTGATCCCGAAGAAGATGCCGCTGCCGACGAAGGTCAGAAAATCATCGCCGAAAGCTGCCTTGCGATAGAGTCGGGCGCTGGTGAACAGATAAATACCGAAAAGAGACAGCAAGGCCAACAGGGATACGACGCCGGTGCCGATGGCCGCGCCAAGGTACAGGTTGTGGGGCTTGTCAACCACGATATCGTATTGAGCGCCGGTGGAGTATTTACCGGCGTAGTCTTCTTGGGGGAAGGCAGCACAATAGGTGTCGGCACCGGTTCCCAGAAGAATCGTCTGCTTTAAGAGCGGAAAGCTTCTGGACCAGATGTAGCCTCTCCAGGAGCCGAAATCCGGGTTGTTTTCAAAGCCGATATGTTCTACGGGATACAGATCCACAAGCCGCCCCATTCGGTTTCGGTACAGAATATCCTCGGCTGAAACGATGAAATCCCAGGTGACTCCCGGCGTATGAAGGCTGATGGCATAGGCTCCGATGGCGGAGGTGTCAACGACGGGTCCCATGGACACCGTAAGGTAGGGGCGATAGCGCACATCATCCAGCGCATATCGGCTTGGCGAAGCGCCCTGTTCTGCCGGCAGCTCCGTTAGTGAAACGGGCAAATTTTTATCGTCAAGCACTGTAAATCCTGTGAGTTGTCCTTCCGGACTTCTCTGTGGGGCAATGCTCAAGGGGTGTCCGTTCAAGCTCAGCGCGATACGTTCCGGCTCGGTTTCGAAATAGTTGATCACGGGTTTGACCGTGCCGGCCTCGGCTTGCGTCAAAGTCTCCGGATCCGCCGGTTCTTCCAGGGCTGTGGCGCCTGTGACACTTCGAAACGCGCCTTGCAGCTCCGGCGTCCAGCGGTCGGATGTGACGCCGGCTACCAGTCCTGTGATCACAAACAGGATGAACAATGGCCGCGCCCACTCCAGCAGCTTCTTGTTCAGCAGGATCAGTCCGGTCAGCCCGATCACGCCCAACCCGAAAAACCCGCCGGAGGAGGCTGAGCCGATCAGATTGTAAATGAGCAGGGCGAACAGGATGCCTAAGCCAAGTTTTACAGCAGCGCTTTCCTCTTTCTTCCGATTCCAAGCTCGTATGAACAGCATGCCGAACAGAGGAATGAGCAGGGTCAGATAGAAGGATACGTAGTTGATATTGTAAACCGTTTGGTAGATTTGACGGTTCTGGAATGTAAATTTAAGAAAGGGTTCGCCTTGCTGTGCGGCGGCATCGATGCTTTCCCAAAGCGTTACGCCGGAAGGCCCGGTAGTATTGGGCACCAACAACTTCTGTCCCAGGGCGGTGCGGAAGAAGTCCTTGTCCAGCGCCTGGCTCAGTCCCAGCAAGCTCAGCAGTCCGCCGGCGGCCGCCAGCGGCCGGAGAAAAAGTTTTACATGCTTTTCGGTACGAACAGAATTGATGATGTAAAACAGAAGGAGCATGTAACACAGCAAGACCAGTGTGCCTTCAAAGCGGTCGTTCCAACCCAGAAGAGCGAAGGCTTTGTAATCGGAAAACTGATAGGAAGCCGTCACGCAGAGGGCATAGAGCGCCATGGGAAGATAGGCGAAGCTCCGGCGGATGGCGAAGGATTGCGTCGTGATCCTGTACAGAAGAAGGATCAGGACCGCCATGGCGCAGAGGAATATGGCAAGCATTTTGTAGTAGCTGAAGAAATCGGGAATGGAGGAGCTGTCGGTCTGCGGGGTCCAGAAAAACCTGCTCATGGGACGCGTATAGGTGTGCATGCGTACGATCAGGATCACAAAGGAGGAGAAGAAGATGGCCGGCAGCAGTTGTCCCGGACCGGTCGGCTCGTCGATCCCCGGAGCATGGCTCATGGCCAGAATGTAGGGCGTGTGTTCATTTCGCGATGATGCCGGAAGCGCCGGCCTTGTCCGGCTGTCTTTTCGCACCCGGGTTTTCTTTGTTTTTTGCATCATAAACGTCTCTCCTTGTGGTATCAGTGTAGCACACCGGAAAAAGTTAGACAATCCGCATTGACTGCACGAAAAACCGGACTGCAACAATTAGACAGAAGCGTGAACACATGTTATAATTTTCCTTGCCGGACAGCCGGTTGATGAAGCATAAACCTGTGGTTGTTTCGTTTGAGGAGACCGAAAGGATACGATGACCAAGAAGACGAAAATAGCATTATTGCTGGTGTTGGATACTACAGCGATCAGCCTTGTATACATCGCCGCGTTGCTGCTGCGATTTGAGTTTGTCGTTTCAAACCCCCAATTTCAAGGCTATTTGGCGATCTTTCTCGATTCTCTGATCGGGCTTTTGGCGATCAAGATCGGTGTGTTTGCAAGCATGGGACTTTACAACAGCCTGTGGAAATACGCCAGCATGGATGAACTGGTGCGGATCGTGGCTGCTTCATTTGTGGCGAATGTTTCTGCAGTCGCCTTTTTAACGATCGCAGGACACAGCCTGCCTCGCAGCGTTTATTTCATTGCCACGGTGCTGGACATGGCGGCCGTGGGGGTGATTCGGCTGTCTTATCGTTGGGCCAGAAACCGTTACAGTTATCAGAACCGGGGCAAAAACCCCCGCGGTGGAGTCATCGATTATTTAAAAAGCAAAAGCGCGACTTACAGCAAGCGCATCATGGTGATGGGTGCCGGAGATGCCGGCGCAGCGCTCATCAAAGAGGTGCGTCAACATCCGAACCAGCGGCAGCAGGTCGTTGTTGCGGCAGATGATGATAAGGAAAAGCTGAACCAACGGATTTACGGTGTTCGGATCGCCGGAAATCGCAACGACATCCCGCGCCTCGTCCAGAAGTACGATGTAGATGAGATCGTGATCACCATGCCCAGCGTCGGCCGCGTTCAGATCCGTGAGATCCTGGAAGAATGCAACAAGACACAGTGCAAAGTGAAAATTTTGCCGGCTTATATCGACCTGATCAACGAGAAGGTCAGCATCAAAGCCCTGCGGGATGTCCAGATCGAAGATCTGCTGGGCCGGGATCCTGTGTTGGTGGACCTCAAAGAAATCAGCTGCTATCTGGAAGACAAAGTCGTTCTGGTAACAGGTGGCGCCGGATCCATCGGGAGCGAACTGTGCCGCCAGATCGGCCAATACCGGCCGCGGCGTCTGATCTGCATCGACTTTAACGAAAACGCGATCCATGAATTTACCGCGGAAATAGCAGCCAAATACGCTCAAATAGATTTTGTGCCCGTCATGGCTTCGGTGCGGGATGCGGTCCGCATCAGGAGAGTATTCGAAAACTATAAGCCCCAGGTTGTATTTCATGCGGCCGCCCACAAGCATGTGCCTCTCATGGAGAACAACCCGCGGGAAGCTGTCATCAACAATATATTAGGCACCAAGGTCGTCATGGATGCGGCAGAAGAGCATCTGGTGGAGAAATTCATCATGATCTCCTCGGACAAAGCCGTCAATCCCACCAATGTCATGGGCGCGACAAAGCGAATCGGCGAGATGCTCATTCAGGAGCGCGACAAGACATCCATCACCAACTTTGCGGCTGTTCGATTCGGCAACGTGCTGGGCTCCAACGGCAGTGTCATTCCTACAT
>JAQUXD010000091.1 GCA_028692535.1 Eubacteriales bacterium
GGAGACAAAGTCCACGAAGCCGAAGCGGCCGGAGCGGATTACGTAGGCGCCGAAGAGCTGGCACAAAAAATCCAGAGCGAAAGCTGGTTTGATTTCGATGTGGTCGTGGCCACGCCCGACATGATGGGTGTCGTGGGACGGCTGGGAAAAGTTTTGGGACCCAAAGGGTTGATGCCTAATCCCAAATCCGGCACGGTCACCATGGATCTGACCAAAGCCCTGGAAGAAATCAAAGCCGGTAAAGTAGAGTATCGTCTGGATAAGACCAATATCATCCACACCCCCATCGGCAAAGCATCGTTTGGCGAAGAGAAGTTGAAAGAAAATTTCGCTGCGCTGATCGAAGCCATCATCAAAGCAAAGCCTGCTGCGGCAAAAGGCCAGTACCTCAAGAGCGTCACGGTGAGCACCACCATGGGCCCCGGAGTCAAGCTGAACCCGCAGAAGCTGACACTCGGTTAAGACGAAAGACCGAATCGCAACAAAACAGAATACTACAGACTGTAGACAGCCGGCGCGTCACCGCTTAATATCCGGCCGAGGTTACGATTCATAGATTATGAGCCTTTTCCGTCTGCAGACAAGAAAAGGCTTTCTTTTCGAAAGCCGGAAAGGAGAATTCATGTCAGTAGAAAATCTCAAACTCAAACAAGCGATCATCGACGAAATCAAAGATAAGCTGAACAAAGCTGAATCCGCTGTAGTCATCGACTATCTGGGCACGACTGTAGAACAGGCCAACGCCATGAGGAGAAAGCTTCGCGAAGCCAACGTGGATTACACCGTCTACAAGAACACCATGATGGCCCGTGCCATCGCCGGAACGCAATATGAATCGCTGAAGAATGTCCTGGAAGGGCCCAGCGCGATCGCCATCAGTTATGATGACGCCATCGCGCCGGCAAGAGTCCTGGCAGGCGTCATGAAAGAATACAACAAAATGGCCTTCAAGGCCGGCGTGGTCGAAGGCGTATTTTACGATGCGGAGGGCGTCAAGGAACTGTCCGCCATCCCCTCCAGAAACGAACTGATCGCCAAGTTCATGGGCAGCATCCAATCGCCCGTGGGCAAGTTCGTTCGCACGCTTCAGGCTGTGGCCGATGCGAAACCCCAGACGGGTGACGCCATCGCGCCGGCAGCAGCGCAAGAACCCGCAGAAGCTGTTCAGGAAACCGAAGCCCCTGCCGAAGCAGAAGCGCCGGCAGCAGAATAATCATCAGAAAACAAGAAAATCTTAATGGAGGAAATACAATGAATAAAGAACAAATCATCGAAGCCATCAAAGCGATGACCGTACTTGAGCTCAATGAGCTGGTCAAAGCATGCGAAGAAGAATTCGGCGTTTCCGCAGCAGCTCCCGTAGCCGCAGCAGGCGCAGCCGCAGCAGAAGCCGTGGAAGTCAAGGAAGAATTTGACGTAGTTCTGGTTTCTGCCGGCGCAGAGAAGATCAAGGTCATCAAAGCCGTGAGAGAGATCACCGGCCTGGGCCTCAAGGAAGCGAAAGATCTGGTGGACACAGCTCCCCAGACTGTTAAAGAAGCAGCTCCCACCGCCGAAGCCAACGAGCTGAAAGCGAAGCTGGAAGAAGTCGGCGCATCTGTAGAACTCAAATAAGCGATCCGATACGTGTGTTAGGGTTGCCCGAAAGGGGCAACCCTTTCTGCGCTTGTGGCGAAGGAAATTTTCCTTGACGCCTTGTCAACAATGTAGTATTATAGTACATTGCCACGCATAGTTTTTCGGATTCAATGTAAGGAGGGAATACAATGCCCCAACCCGTTAAAATAGGTAGAAAAGAACGCATGAGCTATTCAAAGATCGAGTCGGTCCTGCCCATGCCCAACCTCATACAGATTCAGAAAGACTCCTATGATTGGTTTATCAAAGAGGGTCTTGCCGAAGTTTTTGAGGATATATCCCCGATCAGGGACTACGCAGATAATCTTGCACTGGAATTCGTGGATCATTCCATTTCCAACGATTCGAAGTTCGATCAGGAGGAGTGCAAGGAACGGGACGCAACTTATGCCGCTCCTCTTAAAGTCAAAGTTCGCCTGGTGAATCAGGAATCCGGCGAAGTCAAAGAACAAGAAGTATTTATGGGGGATTTCCCCATCATGACGGAAAAGGGTACTTTTATATATAACGGAGCGGAGCGCGTGGTCGTTACGCAGCTCGTCCGCAGCCCCGGACCTTATTACGATGTGTCCATCGATAAGTCCAACAACAAATTGTTTTCCACGACGATCATCCCCAACCGAGGCGCTTGGCTGGAATACGAGACGGATTCCAACGAGGTGCTTTCCGTTCGCGTGGACAGAACCAGAAAGCAGCCTGTCACAGCGATCCTTCGGGCACTCGCATACAAGTCGGTTGATGATAAGGTCGAAGCGGAAATGCGGAAAGACCCGACGATCAAAGAAGAAGATCTGGCCAAAAAAGTACGCCGTTTCAAGGAATACAGAACTGATATGGCAGCGATGCTGTACGAGGGAACCAACGAAGAGATCGAAAAGATCTTCGGGATCAATCCTCGGCTCCATAAGTCTATGGAAAAGGATCTGACCACCAACTACGACGAAGGCCTGAAAGAAATATACAGAAAACTGCGGCCCGGAGAACCGGCCACCTTCGAAAGCGCCTACGATCTCATCGAAGCGTTGTTTTTCGATGCCAAGCGCTACGATCTGGCCAAAGTAGGCCGTTATAAATACAACAAAAAGCTGGGCCTGTCCAACCGGATCGCAAATTGCGTTCTGGCCGAGGATGTGGCATCGCCCCTCACCGGCGAAATCCTGGCGGAAAAGGATCAAAAAGTCTCCAGAATACTGGCAAAAGAAATTGAAAACGCCGGCGTGGAGTATGTCTTTGTCCGGAGCAAGACCGAAGAAGGCGCCTCGGTCAAAGTCATCGGCAACAACTTCGTGGAGCTGCGGAACTATATTTCTTTTGACCCGACAGAGCGAAAAATTCCCGAAAAAGTCTTCTTTCCTGTGCTGAAAGAGCTTCTAAAGCAAAAAGAAGAGATGGAAAAGGGCGCCGGGAAATCCAAAAAAGCCAAAGAAGAAGTCAACGAGGCTTTTGCGTCGTTGTTGGTCGCGCATAAAAACCAACTTTCGCCCAAACACATCATCTTGGACGATATCATCGCATCGATCAGCTACCTGCTGAATCTGAGCGACGGTATCGGCAACATCGATGACATCGACCATTTGGGCAACAGAAGACTGCGCACCGTAGGAGAATTGCTTCAAAATCAATTCCGCATCGGCCTGGCCCGCATGGAACGGGTCGTAAAGGAGCGCATGACGATCCAGGACATCGAAGCGACCACGCCTCAGGTCTTGATGAATATTAGACCTGTAACGGCAGCGATCAAGGAGTTCTTCGGGAGTTCACAGCTGTCTCAGTTCATGGATCAGACAAATCCCCTGGCAGAGCTTACGCATAAGAGAAGGCTTTCTGCGCTGGGACCCGGCGGCCTGTCCCGGGAAAGAGCAGGATTCGAAGTCCGGGATGTCCATCATTCTCATTACGGACGCATGTGTCCCATCGAGACGCCGGAAGGTCCCAACATCGGACTGATCGGATCGTTGACGACCTACGGGATCATTAACGAATACGGTTTTATCGAGACGCCTTATCGAAAAGTCGACAAAGAAAAAGGCATCGTTACACGAGATATTCAATACCTGACCGCAGACGAGGAAGAGCAGCTGATCATCGCCCAGGCCAACGAGCTTCTGGACGAAGAGAGCCGCTTCCTGAATCAGAAGGTCGTAGCCCGCGGAGGCCTGGGAGAGATCAACCTCTATCCCAGAGAAGAAGTGGACTACATGGACGTATCCCCGAGACAGGTGGTATCCATCGCAACAGCGATGATCCCCTTCCTGGAGAACGATGACGCCAACCGGGCGCTCATGGGCTCCAACATGCAGCGGCAAGCTGTCCCGCTCCTGGTTACGGATGCGCCGATCATCGGGACCGGCGTGGAACACACGGCAGCCCGGGATTCGGGCGTTGTGGTGCTGGCGCGCAACGACGGCACCGTCCAATACGTGGATTCTACGCGAATCGTGGTCCGCAGGGACGACGGCGGCGGAAATGACACCTACAAGCTTCTGAAATACAGACGCTCCAACCAGGGAACCTGCATCAATCAGAAACCCATCGTGGCCCACGGAGAACATATCGCTGCCGGCGAAGTGATCGCCGACGGACCGTCCACGGATCAGGGTGAGATCGCGCTGGGAAGGAATCTCTTTATCGGATTCATGACCTGGGAAGGCTATAACTACGAAGACGCCGTCGTACTGAACGAACGGCTGCTCATGGACGATGTGCTCACATCGATCCATATCGAAGAGTACGAATCCGAAGCGCGGGATACCAAACTGGGCCCCGAAGAGATCACTCGGGACATTCCCAATGTAGGGGAAGACGCGCTGAAGGATCTGGACGAAGAAGGCATTATCCGCGTAGGCGCGGAAGTGGATTCATCTGATATTCTGGTGGGCAAAGTCACCCCCAAGGGCGAGACCGAACTCACGGCGGAAGAACGTCTGCTCCGAGCCATTTTCGGAGAAAAAGCCAGAGAGGTCCGGGACACGTCCCTTCGTGTGCCTCATGGAGAAACCGGGATCGTCGTGGACGTAAAGGTGTTCTCCAGAGAAAACGGAGACGATCTGGCCCCCGGCGTCAACAAGCTGGTCCGTTGCTACATCGCTACGAAGAGAAAGATCAACGTGGGGGATAAAATGGCCGGACGCCACGGAAATAAAGGCGTCATTTCCAGAATCCTGCCCCAGGAAGATATGCCCTTTACACAGGACGGCACGGCCCTGGAAGTCATGCTGAATCCCCTGGGCGTCCCCTCCCGTATGAACATCGGACAGGTCCTGGAAGTCCATATGGGTTTGGCCGCCAAGAAAAAGGGATGGTACATATCCACACCGGTCTTCGACGGCGCCAGCGAAAATGACGTGATCGACCTGCTGCGCGACTGCGGATACCCCGAATCCGGAAAGCTCATTCTTCGGGATGGCCGGAGCGGCGAGGAGTTCGACAACCCGGTAACAGTGGGCTACATGTATATGCTGAAGCTTCACCATCTGGTAGACGACAAAATCCACGCCAGAAGCACCGGTCCTTATTCCCTCGTCACCCAGCAGCCTCTGGGCGGAAAAGCGCAGTTCGGCGGACAACGTTTCGGGGAAATGGAAGTCTGGGCCCTGGAAGCTTACGGAGCGGCTTATACGCTCCAAGAGATCCTGACGGTCAAGTCCGACGATGTGGTAGGTCGAGTCAAGACTTACGAAGCCATCGTGAAAGATGAGAACATCCCCGAGCCCGGCATTCCCGAGTCCTTCAAAGTACTCATCAAGGAAATGCAGAGCCTGGCGCTGGATGTGAAGGTCCTTTCGGAAAACGACGAAGAGATCGAGATCAAAGAGTCTGCTGATCTGGAAGCGGTCACCAACATCAATCTGATCGAGATGGAGACCGTGGCAAACGACCGGGAGCTGTTTGGATTCGGATCGGGATACAGCGAAGTAACCGCAACAGGAGACCAGGTTTCTCCCGAGGCAGCCGACGCAGAAGATACCGAAACAGATCGCTGACCGAGCAGAACCATCACCGTTGACGCTCGTTTGGAAATGGACGACAGGAAGGGGAGAGCTACTTGGAACTGAAAAATTTCGAATCCTTACGGATCAGTTTAGCTTCTACTGAAAAAATAATGAGTTGGTCTCATGGAGAAGTCAAAAAGCCGGAGACCATCAACTATAGAACATTAAAGCCGGAAAAAGAGGGTCTTTTTTGTGAAAAGATCTTTGGACCGACGAAGGACTGGGAATGTCACTGCGGTAAATACAAGAGGATTCGCTATAAGGGGATCATCTGTGACCGCTGCGGCGTGGAAGTGACCAAAGCCAAGGTCCGCAGAGAGCGGATGGGCCACATCGAACTGGCGACGCCGGTCTCTCATATTTGGTATTTTAAAGGCATACCGAGCCGAATCGGCCTGGTGCTGGACATCTCTC
Source organism: Eubacteriales bacterium (assembly GCA_028692535.1). GTDB lineage: Bacteria > Bacillota > Clostridia > Peptostreptococcales > Anaerovoracaceae > UBA10908. The sequence goes on from JAQUXD010000091.1 coordinate 6,045, forward strand.
CGAGAAACTTGGAGAAGGTGCTGTATTTTGCTGCTTATATCGTGATTGATCCGGGTGCCACAGAAATGGGTTACAAAGAGATTCTGACCGAGCAGCAATACAGAGAATTGAAAGAGCAATACGGCAATCAGTTCAGAGCCGGCATGGGTGCCGAAGCCGTTCGGGAACTGCTGAAGCAAATCGACATGGATGAGATGTCCAAGGATCTTCGGGCGAAGCTCAAGGACTCTCTGGGCCAGAAAAAAGTACGCATTGTCCGGCGCCTGGAAGTGATTGAGGCGCTGCGGACATCCGGCAATAAACCGGAATGGATGATTTTGGAAGTGATCCCGGTCATTCCGCCGGATTTGCGGCCTATGGTCCAGCTGGACGGCGGACGATTCGCCACTTCGGACCTGAATGATCTGTACCGCAGGGTCATCAACCGGAACAACCGTCTCAAGAGATTGCTTGAGCTCGGCGCGCCGGACATCATCGTCAGAAATGAAAAAAGGATGCTGCAGGAAGCGGTGGACGCGTTGATCGACAACGGTCGCAGAGGGCGCCCCGTCACCGGTCCCGGATCCCGCCCCCTCAAATCCCTGTCGGATATGCTCAAGGGAAAACAGGGACGGTTCCGCCAGAATTTGCTGGGCAAGCGCGTCGACTATTCCGGACGTTCCGTCATCGTCGTAGGGCCCGAACTGAAATTCTATCAGTGCGGACTGCCCAAGAAGATGGCCTTGGAGCTGTTCAAGCCTTTTATAATGAAAAAACTGGTACAGGACGGTTTGGCTCACAACATTAAGAGTGCCAAGCGTATGGTGGAAAAGGTGCGGCCTGAAGTCTGGGACGTGCTGGATGAGGTCATCAAGGATCATCCGGTCCTGCTCAACCGGGCGCCGACACTTCACCGCCTGGGCATCCAAGCCTTTGAACCGGTACTGGTGGAAGGCAAAGCCATCAAACTCCATCCGCTGGTCTGTACCGCATATAATGCCGATTTCGACGGAGATCAGATGGCCGTTCATGTGCCTCTTTCCGT
>JAQUXD010000092.1 GCA_028692535.1 Eubacteriales bacterium
CACCTGTTCCGGAATCAGCATATCCTCGGCTTTCGGCACCTCCAACGCCTGGCGCTGGGGAAGGATGTCCGGCAAGTGAAAACGATTTTGAGCGTCCAGGGTCCAAAGCAAATATAAAAGTAGTATTGTCGTAAAAAACAATACTACCAGTATCACCGTCTTAAGATGTTCGGTCCTGTTTGTATTCCTCTGGCTCATGAAGGTGCCTATCTGAATATATTCCGGAGCAATGTCTGCAGAAACTGCAGCGCGCCGGTTTGAGGCGCCTGGAATATATCGCTCTTCTCTTCCACGGGCTTGGTCTTGACCGCCACCATGCTGTGGATGGTTTCGCCCACACTGCCGTCAACGTTCAACGCTTCCACCTGTATTCGATACAGTCCGGGCGTGACATCGCTGATCTGTTTGGTGTAAAATCCCAAAGAACTGTCCGAGGTATAGCTGGCCGCGTCGTCCATGGCTACGCTGGTGTATTCTTTGACCGTGGTGCCGTCGCTGAGCGTAGGTTCAACCGCAGCAGCGATACCAACAGCACCTTCCAGTGTGCCGGTTTGGGTTTTAGCGGAGGCGATGATGGCCAGATCCGATTCGGTATAGGCGGATATCTTTGCGGAAACCAGGTTTTCTCCACTGGTTTCTTTTTCTTCGTATACGGTGACCCGAATGGTTTTCGGCTCGGTCACCTTGACCGAAACGAGGAGACTGTCCGAATAAACGATCGTATTGGACGCAGGGCTCACGATGGCGGCAGCGCCGGCAAAAGCAAAACCGGTGCCGAGTAAAAGCACGATCATGAGAACAGCTGTGATGCGTTTAAATCTTTTCAAATCAATCTTCCTCCTTTCTGAAAATTCTTTATTTGTATCGCAGGCGCCGACCCACTTCACTCGAGTCTACGCTAAGGTTCCATTCAGAGTATACCTTGTCTGTGTTACAGATATATTACGAAGGGGTTAAGTCGGTTTTACAAATCGGACGGGGCTTGGTATAATCGTGCCATGAAACAAATCAATATCTATACAGACGGAGCTTGCTCCGGCAATCAGAATGACACAAATATCGGCGGCTGGGGTTGCATACTGGAATATGGCGAGCACAGAAAGGAACTCTTCGGAGGTGAGCTCGACACCACGAACAATCGTATGGAACTGCTGGCGCTGATCACCGCCTTCGGGGCGCTCAAAGAAACCGGGCTTTCGATCCGGGTCTTTTCCGACAGCGCCTATCTGGTGGACTGCTTTAATAAAAAATGGCACGAAAACTGGCAGCGCAACGGCTGGAAGACATCAGCCAAAAAACCTGTGGAAAATCAGGACCTGTGGATGACGCTCCTTCGTGAAACCGCCAAACATCAGGTTCGCTTTTATCGGATCAAAGGTCATTTGAACCTGAAAGGACCGAAAAAAATGCTGGACAATGCTTATCAGGATTTTGTAAAAGTGAACGGCGCTTTTACAAGAGACGAATTTCTCTATGTCGCGCAGCAAAATATTCGGGCAGACGCGCTTGCCAACGAATTTATACGAGCACACCGTCAGACCCTTGCCGGAGCTGACGCAGAGGACGCAGCTCTCCGAAAAAGACTGCCGGCCATCCTGTTCGATCTGGACGGTACGCTATGGGATTCTGCCAAACAGGTTGCCGAGTCCTGGAACATCGCGCTGGAAGATTATCCGGATATCACCTTCCGCTTCACCACAAAGAAAGTGCGCCAAAGCATGGGGCGGGTCCTGGAAGAGATCGCAGCGATGTGGTTCCCGGAAATGAGCAAGGAACGCCGGGAATCGATCATTCACCACGCTGCGGATGTGGAATTGGAGTATTTGAAGACACATCCCGGCAAGCTGTTTCCTGCCGCCCGCAAGACGCTGTCCGAATTGAGCAAGCATTACGAACTGTACATCGTGAGCAACTGCCAACTCGGTTACATCGAAGGCTTTTTCGAGGGAACCGGTCTACAGAAATATTTTATCGACTTCGAATGCGCGGGCCGGACCGGAAAGCCCAAGGCCGACAATATCCTTCTCGTTATGGAGCGCAATAGTCTGGACCGTTGCCTGTACGTGGGCGATACGCAAAAGGACTGTGACGCTGCCGACGGCGCAGGCATTCCCTTTGTCCATGCAGCCTTTGGCTTTGGGCAGATCGACCGCACGGTGCCTCGCCTGGAAACCTTCGGAGAGCTGCCGGAGTTTGCGGCCGCTTTTTTCGGAAGCGAAGCTTAATCGCAGAATAAAAGGACTCCTTTGACAAAAAAGAGTCCTTTTTTGTTGTCCCTTCTAAAACCGTATATACGGTGTAAAGTCGAAGGGCTTAGCTCCGGAGATCTCCTCTTCCGCACGGGTGAGCGTATTGATGATGTGGATGGCCTGCCCGTTCTTGGGCGGCCCCTGCTTGATCGCGGCGGCGCCCCCGGCAATGCCCATGTCGGCTACCGGATCATCGTTGACTCCGCCGGCCCGAATGGACGGAACAGAGAACATGCCGTGATCGATAGCAAACTTCTGGGCGTCCATGGCCTCGGTCACCGTACCCACCTGGTTGGGTTTAAAGACGAAAGAACCGCAAGCGCCCAAATTCAGAGCCTTCTGAAGCCGGTCGATTCGAGTCACCGTAAGATCGTCACCGCAGAGAACCGTTTTGTTCAGTACTTTCGAGGCTTTCACCCAGCCTTCCCAATCATTTTCGTCCACCGGATCCTCCACATAAAGGAAGGGATACTTTTCCGTGAGCGCTTTTAAGCGCCCGAGCATCTCATCCAGATCGATCTCTTTGCCAAGATAGTTGTAAGTGCCCCGTTCGGGGACGTAGATCTCACTGAAAGCGCAGTCGGCATGGAAAGCGATCTTCTCTTCACATCCGGCGCGAACCGCGGTTTCGTACAGGAGATCGAAAGCCACCATAAAATCAGGGCTGGGGCAAACGAATGCCGATTGGACCCCCGGCTCTGCCCGTCGTCCGCCCTGGTATTCCTTGATCACTTCCGGAAGGATTTTGTACATTTTACACAGAATGTGCGTCGCCTCGGCGATACTGTTCACTTTATAGGGAATCACCGTACACTCCTGCATGGGCATGGTGTCCTTCTCGTAGCTGCCGCCTGCAAACATGTCCGACGTGGGCAGAGGAATGGTCTTGATTTCGCCGGGATTCAAATATTTGTAAAGCGGAACGCGCCGGATCTGCGCCGCGGCCCGGAGCGCCGCCAGAGAAACACTGTAAGTAACATTGCCCCCCAGCCTGGCTTTATTGGGCGTTCCGTCCAATTGGCACAGGAAATCATCCAGACCGCGCTGGTCCATGACGTCCATTCCCTGAATGGCCGGAAATACGACTTTTTCCGCCATTTCCACCGCTTTGAATACGCCGTTGCCGTCGTGCCACAGGGGATCGTGATCCCGCAGGACAAACGCTTCGTGCTCTCCCGCCGAAATGCCCGAAGGCGACGAAGCCCGTCCGAGTACGCCGCTCTCGGTATAAATGTCTACTTCTAAAATAGGCTTTCCCTTGCAATCGATGCCTGCTCTGGCTTTCAGGGATTTAATGCCGGTACTGTTCATTGTTTTCCTTCTTTCCTGTTCTATTCTTCCGGATCGGCCGGAACATACAATACGTTAAAATCACAGAGATTTGTCCCGGTATTTCCGGTGTAGACGCAGTCGCCCAGGGCAAGGAGCGCTTCGTAGGACGCGTGCTCTTTGAGGGCCTGACGGATGTGGATCTCCTTTTCCAAAGAAGTGGCATACGTGGTGGAATCGGTGATCCCGCCGGCCATGAGAGTCGTGCCGTCGGTGCCTTCGCTGTCGATGGAAAGCATGCAGGCCCCGGGCGCCTCCTTGGCCGCCAGAGCAAACCCGCAGGTGAGTTCCTGGGACGGTCCGCCGTGGCCTTTGATCACGGAACTGTCAGGAATGGAGGTCGTCGTCTCCCCGCCGGAAAAAATCAGGCACGGCTTTTGAAACGGCCGATCGTTCTTGAGGATCTCTCTGGCCAGACTGCCCATGACAGTGCCGTAATCCTTGCTCTCCCCTTCCGCATAGGTGGTGAATACGTGGGCAGGGATCCCCTTCTCTTTAGCCACATCCATGGCGCATTGACAGGCATCCGGCAGGGTATTGAGCACGTAATAATTCACATTGCCCGCTTCTTTGGGCGTTTCCTGCTCAGGACCGGCGTTCATCAGATACGCAGTCACATTCGGCGGAAGACGATCTGCAAGGTCGTGTTCCTTCAGGATTTTGCGAATGTCCTCGAAGGTGACCGGATCGGAGCCCACCGGTGTACCCATGACGGGCAGAGGCTCGGTATAATCCCTATGGTCGTCCAGTCCCACCGCATCCCAGATCTCAAAACATTCGATTTGGGTGCCTTGCCGGATCCGCTGGCCCAAACGACCCCGATTCATCCGGCAGAGATGGCCCCGCACATCGTTGATATCCATGACCCACATACCGGCTTTGAGCATCACGTCGGTGGCTTGCTGCATGTCTTCCAGGGTGATCCCTTCCACAGGGTAACCCATCAACGCGGTGCAGCCTCCGGAAAGACCCACCAGGAACAAATCCTCGGCCTTCATCTGATCTGCGATTTCCAGGATCCGTTTGCTGCCTTCGATGCCGCCCTCGTTGGGCAGGGGGTGCCCTCCCACATAGACTTCCGTGCGAGCGAACACATCGGTTTCCTCCTTGATTTTTACGATCGCCACGCCCTGAGTCATCCGATCGCCCAGAATATCCTCAAATGCGTGGGCCATGTTGTTGGAGGCCTTCCCTGCGCAGAAAACATAGACCCGTCCGTACCGGTCCAGATCCAGCCTGCGCCGCCCGATGTGCAAAACGCTTCCTTCCAGGCGGATAAAGCTGCGTAGCCGGTAGTAGGAATCCAGACGTTTCAACACTTCGTCGGTCACTTCCAGCACGATCCTTCTGGACGCAATATCCCCGTGAGATAAGAGCTCCTCAGCGTTTTTGATCTTTTCATATGTCATGTCGTTCCCTTTCGAAGCTTTATTTTCGCAGGATCGTATACTTGTCCAACAGTTCAAGATCCGGTTCTACACCCAGGCCCGGCGCCTGAGAAACTGTAATGTAGCCGTCGGCGTCCACTTTGATCGGCTCCTTGAGCATGATGTCACGGGTCGTATATTCCCAGTAGGGAGGATCATAGCAGTATTCGATAAAGGGACAGGCACTGGTGGACGCTGCAATCTGCAGGCTGGCGGCCAAACCCATGCCATGGGTCCAGGTATGGGGTGAAAACAGCTTATTTTCCGCTTCGATCATGCCTACGATCTTCCGGGCAATGTGGAATCCTCCGCAGAAGGTAGGATCAGTCTGATAAATGTCGTAGCAACCGTATTTAATAAAATCACGGAACTGATGCAAATGAGAGTTGATCTCGCCGCCGGCGATGTTCAGCGAGGTACTCTGGCGAAGTTCTGCCAGGCCTTCGTAATCGAATTGATGCAAAGGTTCTTCCAGCCACAGGACATTCATCTCTTCCAGCTCTCTTGCCACCTGGATCGCTCTTTTCAGATCCCACTTGGCAACGCTGCGCTTCCCTGTAAAGAACCAGGCTTGATTGGCGTCTACTGCGATATCGATGCGTCCGGCGGCCTTTTCTACGATTTTTCCGATAATTTCCAGGTCTTCCCGGGGATCGTCGTGGTGCGCGCGGACTTTCATGATGTGAAATCCTTCGCTGATGAAGCGTTCCATATCCTCCATCCGTGCGTCCACCGTCTTGAGCGAACCGGTGCTGGCATAAGCAAGAACCCTGTCCTGAGCGCCGCCCAGCATTTTATAGATAGGTAAATTACAATATTTACCAAGTGCGTCCCAGCAAGCGATTTCAACGATCCAGGGACGGTAGGCATACTGTGCTGCGTTCACAAGACCGGTGGAAATCGCTTCGATCTCCGTGATATCCCGTCCGATCAGTAGGGGTTTAATGTGGCTTTCCCATATCCCGGCCAAGAGCTGAGAAGAATCACAAGCCGCGCCGTAGCCATGGATGCCGTCATCGGTGATGACCTCTGCCAGGGAAACAAACAACTTCGTTTCCGGGTTTCCGGGATTCCAAGTAGAGGGATAGGGCTCTTTCAGCGGAATTTCCGCCAGTTGCAGTTTGACATCGATAATTTTCATGTGTTACCTCGCTTTCCGAAAGACAGACGGGTACGCACCGTGCCCGTCTGAACCAATCAAAATATTTACGACCCGTCGTACGCGGATCAGACTTGTCGGTAGAACTTTCCTGTCATCGTCTCGATTCCGAGTTCGATGACACAAGTATTCGCAATGGAAGTCGCCGGCATAGGCAACGCCTCCAGCGAGGGCACGTACTTGCGGACAAAGGCCCACAGTACGGCTTCTTTCAGCGCCGCATCTTCCACAAGAGCAGCCTGGCCCGTGATGATGACGCTTTCGTATTCCGTGTTGACGTTGCAGGCAGTCTTCGCGACAGGTGAAACCTTGAAATCCCCGCACTCCTGGACTTCAAAGCCAACCAGTGGATTCCGCTGCAGGTTTTCCACCTTCTGTCCAACGCCCATTCCATGAATATAGATCTTTTCGTCCGTGTATACGTAGTGGACCGGCGTGACATAGGGATGTCCTTCCGGATTGATGGTGGCCAGGTGTCCGACCTGCTGATTTTGCAGAAGTCTCTCTGTTTCTTCTTTGCTCAGCAAATGTTTCTTCGTGTT
>JAQUXD010000093.1 GCA_028692535.1 Eubacteriales bacterium
AGGTGCTGCCGAAACGTTTTGTTACTTTACTGATTTCGATCCCCATGTTCCTTCATCCCTCTTTCTGTCATCTGCTGCAATTCAACGGAGCCGATCTCCAGATGCCTTGCTTCCCGTATCATCGGTTGTATGTAGTCCCGATAAAATCCTTCTTTTCGCTGAGCGACCAACTGCCGCCTGGCGCCCGAGGCAACAAACATGCCCAGGCCCCGCTTTTTATAGAGCAATCCCTCCTCCACCAAAAGATTCACCCCTTTTAACGCTGTCGCCGGATTGATGTTATATGCCACGGAAAACTCCGTGATCGACGGGATCTGCGAATCCTCGGGATACGCTCCGCTCAATATGGCGTCCTTGAGCATATCTGCGATCTGCAAAAAAATCGGTCGCTCTTGGTTTAAATAGCGGATCAAGTCCTCACCCCTTTACTGTTGGCTAACTGGTTAATTAGTTTACTAACTAACTATAAGTGCAATATACTACTCCCACTTCTCCCTTGTCAAGCCTTTTTACTCAATTGACCAAAGAAAAACTGCCGCTTTTTTTAGCGGCAGTTTTAGGGTCACTATCAGTACACGTTCTTCATAATGGAGTGCTCTGGCTATACGGTCCTGGGCTGCTTCACCTGAGCCTGGGCCGCCGCCAGTCTGGCGATGGGAACCCGGAAGGGAGAGCAGGACACATAGTCCAGTCCCACATTGTGGCAGAACGCCACAGAGCTAGGATCGCCGCCGTGTTCGCCGCAGATCCCCAAATGAAGGGACGGATTGGCTTTTTTGCCGAGCTTGACAGCCATATCGACCAGTTTTCCCACGCCCTCGATGTCGATCTTTTCAAACGGATCGAACTCATAGATCTTGTTCTCGTAGTACGAATCCAGGAAATTTCCTGCGTCGTCTCTGGAGAAGCCGAAGGCCATCTGAGTCAGGTCGTTGGTTCCGAAGGAGAAGAAATCCGATTCCATCGCGATTTCGTCAGCAGTGAGCGCCGCTCTGGGGATCTCGATCATGGTTCCGACTTCGTATTTCAACTCGATCCCGGATTTTGCGATGATCTCGTCCGCTGTTTTTACGACGATCGCCTTTACAAAAGCCAGCTCCTTGCGTTCACCGATGAGCGGGATCATGATCTCCGGCACCATCTTCCATTCCGGATGGGCTTTCTGCACATTGACGGCAGCCTCGATCACAGCCTGCGTCTGCATTCTTGCAATCTCCGGATAGGTAACGGCCAGACGGCAACCTCTGTGCCCCATCATGGGATTGAACTCGTGCAAAGAACTGATGACTTCTTTGATTTCCGACACAGGCATTGCCATTTCTTTGGATAATTCCAGAATGTCATCTTCATCGGTGGGCAGGAACTCGTGAAGAGGCGGATCCAGGTAGCGAATCGTCACCGGAAATCCCTTCATGGCTTCGTAGATGCCTTCGAAATCCTTACGCTGCATTGGCAATAGCTTCGTCAGCGCTTTTTCTCTTTGCTCCGTCGTTCGGGAAAGGATCATTTCCCGAACGGCAGCGATCCTGCCGGCTTCGAAGAACATGTGCTCTGTTCTGCAAAGGCCGATTCCTTCCGCGCCGAATTCGATGGCTTTCGCCGCATCTTCCGGAGTGTCGGCATTCGTACGCACTTTGATGAACCGCAGATCGTCGGCCCATTTCATCAACCGGTCAAAATCTCCGGAAATCGTCGCAGGCATCGTATCGATAGCCTGTCCGTAAATCTTGCCGGTGGAGCCGTTCAGTGAAATGTAGTCTCCTTCTTTATATTCTTTTCCGCCGAGACGGAACTTCTTTTCCTTCTCATTGATGACGATCTCACTGCAACCGGCCACACAGCAGGTGCCCATGCCTCTGGCCACTACGGCAGCGTGGGACGTCATGCCGCCGCGGGCCGTCAGAATCCCCTTGGCGTAGTGCATTCCTTCGATATCTTCCGGAGACGTCTCCAGACGAACCAGGATCACGTCAGCACCTTTTTTGACTGTCCATTCCGTAGCCGCTTCGGCCGTGAAAACAACCTGGCCGCAGGCGGCGCCCGGGGATGCGGGAAGGCCTTCGCCGATCACTTCCGCTTTCTCCAAAGCCTTCGTTTCAAACTGTGGGTGCAGAAGCGCATCCAGCTGCTTGGGATCGATCATCATCACCGCTTCCTGCTCGGAAAGCATGCCCTCATCCACCATGTCGCAGGCGACCTTTAACGCTGCGGCAGCCGTTCGTTTTCCGTTCCGGGTCTGAAGCATAAAGAGTTTCCCGTCTTCGATGGTAAACTCCATGTCCTGCATGTCTTTATAATGGGCTTCCAGTTTGTAAACGATGTCGTGGAATTCCTGATACACTGCCGGATTTGTATCTTTCAACTGCTGGATGGGCTGTGGCGTGCGGATCCCGGCCACCACATCTTCGCCCTGGGCGTTCATCAAAAACTCGCCGTAGAGCTGTTTCTCTCCTGTGGCAGGGCTTCTGGAGAACGCAACGCCGGTCCCGGATGTGTCGCCGGTGTTGCCGAAGACCATTTCCTGTACATTCACGGCAGTGCCCCAGGAGGAAGGAATGTCGTTGATACGTCTGTAATAGATGGCTCTGGGGTTGTTCCAAGAGCGGAAAACAGCATCGATGGCACCCATCAGCTGTTCCACCGGATCTGTGGGGAAATCCTGTCCGACCTTTTCCTTGTATACGCCCTTGAATTGCTCTGCCAGTTCCTGTAGATCAGCTGCTGTCAGCTCCGTATCCAGCTGGACGCCTCTTTGGGTCTTCATTTTATCGATGAGCTCTTCGAAGTGTTCCTTGCCCGTCTCTTTCACCACATCGGAATACATCTGAATGAACCGCCGATAGGAGTCGTAGGCAAACCGGGGATTTTCCGTTTTTCGGATCAGCGTCTCCAGCATTTGCTCGTTCAGGCCTAAATTCAGGATCGTGTCCATCATGCCGGGCATGGATGCTCTGGCGCCGGAGCGAACCGAAACCAGGAGAGGATTGTCCTTGTCTCCGAATTTCTTTCCGGTTTCTTCCTGCAGTTTCTCCACATATTCCATGATTTCCGACTGGATCTCGGAAGAAATCTTTTGCCCGTCCTTGTAGTATTGTGTACAGGCTTCCGTAGTAATCGTGAATCCTCTCGGTACCGGCATGCCCAGGTTGGTCATTTCAGCAAGGTTGGCTCCTTTTCCGCCCAAGAGCTCTTTCATGCTGCCCTTGCCTTCTTCAAATAAGTAGACGTATTTCATAATCCTTCTTTCTCCTTTTCTTTTCTTAAAACTGCGTCTGCTCGAGGATGTAATCTTTGATCTTATCCAGAGGCAGCCGGATCTGCTCCATCGTGTCTCGATCCCGGATCGTCGCGCTGCCATCCTCTTCGGTATCGAAATCCACCGTGATGCAGAATGGAGTCCCGATCTCGTCCTGACGGCGATAGCGCTTCCCGATGCTTCCCGGAATATCGAAGTCAACGGCGAAATGCCTGGACAGCTCTGCGCGGAGTTCTGCGGCGCGGTCTGCCTGCTTCTTCGTCAGAGGCAGGACAGCTGCTTTGAAGGGTGCCAGCGCCGGATGGAACTTCATGACCACGCGGGTATCTTCTTTTCCGTTTACATCCGCTACGGTCTCTTCGTGATACGCATTGCACAGAAACGCCAACGTTACCCGGTCTGCGCCCAGAGACGGTTCGATGCAGTAGGGGATATACTTCTCGTTCGTGACAGGATCGGTGTATTCCATGTTTTGTCCGGAATGCTCTTGATGCTGCTTCAGATCAAAATCGGTTCGGTCGGCAACACCCCAGAGTTCGCCCCATCCGAAGGGAAACATGAATTCGAAATCCGTAGTGGCATTGCTGTAGTGTGATAATTCCTCCTTGGTGTGATCCCGCAAGCGGAGAAGCTCGGGTCTCATGCCCAGATCCAGCAAGAACTGGTAGCAATAATCTTTCCAGTATCTGAACCAATCCAAATCAGTTCCCGGCTCGCAAAAGAATTCCAGTTCCATTTGCTCGAACTCCCGGATGCGGAAAATGAAATTACCGGGGGTGATCTCGTTGCGGAAGGATTTTCCGATCTGAGCAATCCCGAAAGGCACCTTTTTGCGCGTGGTCCTCTGCACGTTTTTAAAGTTCACGAAAATCCCCTGAGCTGTCTCGGGGCGCAGATACAGTTCCGCCTTTGAATCCTCCGTGACTCCTTGGAATGTTTTGAACATCAGATTAAATTGACGAATTCCCGTAAAATCCGATTTCCCGCACTCCGGGCAGGAAACCCCGTGTTCCCCGATATATTCTTCCAGACGGGTATGGCTCCATCCGTCCAACCCCTCGATGGCCGCGCCGGAGGCGCTCGCATGATCCTCCACCAGCTTATCTGCCCTAAACCTTGCCTTGCAAGCCTTGCAGTCGATCAACGGATCCGAAAACCCGCCTACGTGGCCGGACGCCACCCAGGTTTGCGGGTTCATTAAAATGGCTGCATCCAGACCTACGTTGTATTCGGACTCCTGTACGAATTTTTTCCACCAAGCCCTTTTGATGTTGTTTTTCAACTCCACGCCAACGGGGCCGTAGTCCCAGGAGTTTGCCAAACCTCCGTATATTTCTGAACCGGGATAGACAAAGCCCCTCCCTTTTGCCAGCGCGACAATGGTTTCCATCGAGAATTCCTGTTTCATATTTGTGCGATCTCCTATTTATCTTTGCTATTTTTTATCTGTTACACTTTCGACGGCTTCTTCGATCTTAGATGCTGCGGCATCCGCCTTTTCTTCTATCGCATCCGCCACGGCTTCCGCCTTGTCTTCTGCCGCTTCGGCTACCGTATCCACGACATCCTCCACATCGCTAAGATCAAAGTCGCAGAAACCATCCATGTCTTCCTGCCGAGCTGCTTTTTTTCTATGCTCCGCAGCTTTGCCCTTAACGGAATCCATTACATCCGATCCCTTTTCCTTCGCGACATTCCAGGCAACCTGCCCCTTTTCCTTCGCCACGTCCACAAAATCTTCGCTTTTATCCTTCATTTCGTCCACGATCACGCTGCCCTTGCTCACCACGGTGTCAAAGGTGTCGGAAGCCTTGTCGGAAATGTTGACCACCTCGCCGTCATCCTTGACCAATTCGATGGTGCATTTTGTGCCGAATGCCGCGATGGTGGCGCCGACAGCAGCCCAGGGGAACAACACGGTTCCTATGATACCAATACTCACGGGGAGATTCAACAGAACTTCTCCATCCTTTTTCTTGATCGTGATCTTGCTTACATTTCCTTTGCGGATCGCTTCTTTGATCGCTTCGATCATGTCGGCGCCCTGAGCGCCCATCTTGCTCTTTCCGGCTTCGTCGATGTTTTCCTCGATCAGAATGATCGCATCGACTACATTGCCTTCGGTTTTTTCCAAAGCCTCTTTGGCTTCTTTGTACCCTACGCCGGTCCGATCTTTGACCAGTTCGATTTTCTCCAATGAAATTTCCATCATAATCCCCTTTCTTTCCAATGTCCGCACATTGTGCTAAACGATCAGCGCCTCACTCTTTAATTCCTCGATTCCCAGGTGATACGCAATGTAGCACCTGAGGATCTTTGTCGCTTTTTTCTCCAAATCCTCCCGCAGCGCCAGCGCATGAAGGCTCTTGAGCGGATTCTCCAGCAAATAGCTGAATACGTCGATTATATCCACTGTAACAGGAAAGATCAATCGCCGGTCCCTGTCGATTTGATCGGCGCACGCCCCGCACAGCAGTCCGCCTTCCTTGACTGAAAAATACTCCACGTCCGCGCGCCCGCATCCGGAACACATGCTCAGATTTGGCGCGTTGCCCGACCACTTGATCGCTTGACATAAATAGCCCAGGACCAGTGTGCCGTAGGCTTGCTTTCGCTCTTCCATCATCGACAGAAATTCCGTGAGAAGATCAAACAGCCCTGCCGCCGGGTCCCCTTCGGGCAACAGCTTATCGGTGAACTCCAGCACATAGGAGGCCTGAAGGTATTTATCCACATCTTCTCCGATTCGATAGTAGCTGCGAAGAACCTCGGCACCGTTGATGTAGAAGTTGTCCTTTACTTTCGACATCTCGTATCGGCCATAGGTGTAGGGCCGGAGCGCCAAAGCCGCTTTGTTTTTTCCGGATTCGCTGATAGATGTGCCGGCGCTGATCTTTCCGTACTTTTTGGAAAACAGTACGATCATGCGCCGTCCGTTCACCGTTTTGATTTGCCGCATCACCACAGCCGTGGTATCCGTGTACATCGTTATCCTTTGTATCCGAAATTGCTGAGATCTGTCTGGCTGTCACGCCAATTCTCACGAACCTTCACCCACAATTCCAGATAAACCTTCGTCCCCAACAGACCTTCGATTTCCAGGCGCGCGCTTTTCCCGATGCCTTTGAGCTTTTTCCCTTCTTTCCCAATCAGAATGCCCTTATGGGATTTTTTTTCACAGTAGATGACAGCGCCGATGTTGGTGATCTCCGGCTTTTCTTCATACATTTCTATCTCGATCGCCACGCCGTGAGGCACCTCGTCGTTCAGATACATCAGCACTTTTTCGCGGATGATTTCACTCACAAGGAAGCGTTCCGGATAATCCGTCACCATATCTGCCGGGAAATACATCGGTCCTTCCACCAGCATACCCTCAATGGTTTCCAAAAGAACATCCACATTATGACCCAGCTTGGCCTGGGTGCCGATGAT
>JAQUXD010000094.1 GCA_028692535.1 Eubacteriales bacterium
GTCTGCGCTCTGACGCCGGAGGGTTATCTGAGCGATATCAGGGAGCGGACAAAGATTCAAAGAAATCAAGGAAAAATACAATTCACACAGGATGACGAACACTGGACCACGCTGGCGGAGGGCACGCCGGTTTCCATGAATTTCTTCGGGTTTACCCCTTCGTTTCTGGAGGAATTGGAACGGCGGTTCCCCATCGTTCTGACGGAGCTCCTGAAGACGAATCCCGTCAAAGGAGAATTCTACATTCCGCTGGTGGTGGGAGAGCTGATCGAAGAACATCGGGCAAAGGTTAAAGTGATCCCATCCCAAGACAAATGGTACGGCGTCACGTACAAAGAAGATAAGCCCTTGGTGATGGCGGCCATGGAAGAAAAAAAGAAAGCCGACGAATATCCTGCTCGCCTGTGGGCAGCTGCGGAACCGTTCGAAAGGAATACGAAAGCATGACAAACACCAGAAGCCTCCTGGAGACTCTGAGCAGTCTGGCCGGCCCCTCGGGTTTCGAGGCCGAAGTCGTTCGGACCGCTGTAGAACTTCTGAAACCTCTCACCGACGAAGCCTATGTGGACGTTTTCGGCAACGCCGTGGGGATCCTGCGATGCGGGAAACCCAATGCCAAGCGCATCCTTTTTTCTGCCCACCTGGATGAAATCGGCTTTATCGTCACCGGCGCGGAAGAAGGATTTCTGCGATTCGCCCCCATCGGAAGTATCGATCCCCGAATGCTGCCGGGCAGAGAGTTGACGATCATGACAGACCCGCCGACCTTCGGCATCATCACCTGTCTGCCGCCTCATGTGCTCAGCGCCGAGGAAATGGACCGGTCCTTTCCAATGGAAGATCTGCGCATCGACCCGGGTCTTTCCAAGGAAGACGTGTCAAAAACCATTCCGGTCGGAACGCCGGCAGTTTACCGGGCAGGATTCTTTTCCATGGGCAAAGACGCAGTCTGCGGCAAAGCCATGGATGACCGCGCCTGCTTTGTCGCAGCGTTGCTGGCTCTGGAAAAACTGAAAGGAAAAGCGCAAGAGCAGGACATTGTTGTGTTGGGCAGCACTCGGGAAGAAATCGATCACGGCGGCGCAACGGTGGGAACCTTCTCTCTGGATCCGGACCTGTGCGTCGCGATAGACGTTACGCATGCGGAGACGCCGGACGGCGGGCCGAAGCACACGGATTGTGTTCTGGGCGCAGGTCCTGCCGTGGCCTTCGGACCCAACCATACACCATGGGTGCGGGATCGATTGTTTTCCCTGGCGAGACAAAAGGAAATCCCCACTCAGCGGATCGTCATGGAAGGCAAAAGCTATACGGACGGCTGGGAAATGCAGATCTCCCGGGAAGGGATCCCCACCTGCGTCGTTTCTCTTCCTACCCGTTACATGCATACACCCATGGAAACCATTTCTGTTCAAGATATCGAGTCGCTGGCAGATCTGCTGGCAGCATTTATGGAAGCGCCGGGATGGGAGGGTGACTGCCGATGAAAGAACTGCTCAGAGAACTGTGTCAAGTCCCCGGGATATCCGGCTTTGAAGAAGAGATCCGCGCATGCATCGCGGAAAAAATCCGTCCCCACGTTCAAGACATGAAGGTGGACGCCGTAGGCAATCTGATCGCATGGAAAGCGGGGCGGCGCAAAGCGAAAAACGAATTGCTGATCACCGCGCACATGGATGAAGTCGGTTTTATCGTAAAAAGGGTAGACGACAAAGGCTATATTCGCTTCGCCCCCATCGGCGGAATCGACCGGAGAACTGTGATCGGCAAAAAAGTCCTGGTGGGCAAGGCGCGCATTCCCGGCGCCATAGGACTTCGCGCGTATCACCTGGTAAGCGCCAAAGAAGAAAAAATCGTTCCGGATATGGCGGACCTGTATATCGACATCGGCGCTACCGGGAAAGAGGACGCCCAAAAGCTGGTTCAGATCGGCGACGAGATCGTTTTCGACAGCGATTGGGTGGAATTCGGAAACCACCGAATCAAAGCCAAAGCCCTGGATGACCGGATTGGATGCGCCGCTATGATCCGCTTGATCCAAAGCGAACTGCCCGTGGATTGCACCTTCGTGTTTTCCGCCCAGGAAGAAGTGGGCGCCCGAGGTGCTTTCGGCGCCGCTTTCGCCATCCGCCCCCACATCGCGCTGGTTCTGGAAGGAACCACAGCTGCGGATTTGCCGGAGCTTAAAGAACATCGGCAGGTGACCCGGGTCGGCGCCGGTCCGGTCCTGGGGCTGATGGACCGTCAGACCCTCTATGACCGGGAGTTATTTGAACGCCTCAGAGCTTTGGCCGAAAAACACGGCATTCCCTGGCAGACCAAGCGGACCATTGCCGGCGGGACCGATGCCTCAGCGATCCAAACCACAGCGAGCGGCGTTCGCGTGGCTTCGATCTCTGTTCCGGTGCGCTACATACACACCCCCTCTTCCACCGCTTCACTGAACGACTGCGAGCAGTTGTACGTCCTGGCTGAGCGCTTTATCGAAACCATCGCCAACGAGAAGGAGGATCTGTAATGGATATACTGACCGCTTTGCAGGAGCTGAACGCCTGCCATGCCCCTTCGGGAGAAGAAAAAGAGATCCGGGATTGCATCCAGCGCATGACATTGGATCGCGTCGACGAGACTCACGTGGATGCCCTGGGCAATCTGATCCTTCATAAAAAAGGAACGGGTCCCAAATTGCTGTTTGCGGCTCACATGGACTCCATCGGATTGATGGTGACCCACATCGAAAAGGAAGGATTCCTGCGCTTCGGCTGCATTGGCGGCCTCCCGGCCGAAAACATCCTCTACACGCCGGTGCGCTTCCTAAGCGGAATCCGGGGCACCATCGTGCCGGATCAAGCCGCAGACCGGTCCAAACTGACATTGGATGACCTTTATGTGGACATCGGAGCTAAAGACGAGCAGGAAGCGGCAGAGCAGGTACGCATCGGAGACACCGCCGTCTATGATACGCCTTTGAATTTGCTTGGCAGCCGGCTCCTTTCACCGTATCTGGACAACCGGATCTCCTGTCTGGCCCTGCTCAAGGCTATGGAAAGCATCGACGAAAGCCCCAACGATCTGTATTTCGTATTCACCGTTCAGGAAGAGCCCGGCCTGCGGGGCGCCAAGCCCGCAGCCTTCGCCATTGATCCGGACTATGCTGTGGTATGCGACGTGACGCCCGCCGGCGACCAGCCCGGCAGCAAACACTACGGCAGCAGCCGGCTGGGCGGCGGCGCCGCCATCAAGGTGATGGACACCTCGGTGATCTGTCATCCGGAAATGGTGGACCGACTGAAAGCGCTGGCCGAGAAGAACGGGATCACCGCGCAAAACGACGTGATCGTCAAGGGCGGCACCGACGCAGGCCCCCTCCACATTTCCCGCAGCGGGGTCCTGACCGGCGGCGTATCGGTCCCCTGCCGCTACATCCACACACCACAGGAAATGGCGGATCTCCGGGACGTGGAAAGCTGCGCGGCGCTTTTGTCCGCCTTTGCCGAAAGCGCTCTGCCGGCTCTTCGCTGAACAAAGCATCAAAAATCCGGCCGGATCTTTCCGGCCGGATTTTCTCTGTTTTCCGTTCTTTTTCTATGCTTCCTTCTTCATTTTACGGAAGGACTCCACCGCATTTTCGTGGCGGACCTTCTTGACGTCAAACTTGAGAAATCCGAAAACCAGCTGGATGATGAAGCTGATGCCGAACATGGAAATGATCGTTCCCAATCCGATTTTCGCACCCAGAAGAAAACCGACCACAACCGCCGAACCCTCGATGATTCCGCGAATCACGCCAATGGGCGCATTGGGTAAACGCTTGGACAAAGCAGTCATGAGTGAATCTCTGGGACCGCAGCCCAAGCCGTTGCTGATGTAAAAATAGCTTCCCATGGCCACGATAAACTGACCCACCAAAAGCAACGCGACGCCTCCGGCAAATTTCTGGAGCTGCGGCAGGACATCCAGATACAAGAGCAGATCCACGAATTTCCCGATCAAGATCGTATTAAGGACCGTTCCGATCCCGATCGGTTCCTTGAGAAAGTAAACGAAGATCATGATCACAAAGGCGGTCAGGACCGATATGTCTCCGTAGGAAAGTGGAATATGGTAGGAAACGCCCATGTGGAAGGCTTCCCAGGGTCCCAATCCCACATTGGCCCGAATCACGCAATAGGACCCGCACGCAAAGAGAAAAAGACCGAATATCGTCCGCAACGTTCTTTTGATGTAACTGGTTTTATGGTTTTCAACGTTCATGGTTACCCCCTGTCGAAAAATACGCTTTTACCGCTTACCGAAAGGGGCACGCCGTATGCTGCTTTGATTTTTTTGGAAAACAATCCGATGTGGATGGCTGTTTTTCCCGCCGAATACATGACCCGGTTATCGATCCGAAGATCCGCGGCTACCGATACGGCAGAACCGATGGCTATGCCCAGGTCCGTTATGGCAAAAGCGCAGGCAATGCCGTCCGCCGCTGCTTCCGCACAGGTTTCTTTTCCGCAGTAGCCGCAGTTCAATCCATGCTGAGCATCCTCGACTCCCAGTAGGAGCAGTGCCGCCGCCTGATCGATATTTTTCGCATCTCGCAGAAAGAAGTCTGCGCCGATCTCTTTGCCGTATGTTCGCATGCTTTCGGCAAAAGCGTCTTTTTCGGGCCCATCCAGAATCCAGGTTTCCAGACGATCCAGGCCCCTTCCTTTGGGCGCCGTTCTGGCAGCCGCCGCCATCGCGTCGGCAGCAGACAATACTGCTCTGCGCTCCGCTTCTTTGCTTTCGTGCTTCATAAAATCCTCCTGATCTTTTTAAATTCCCAATCCGAATCGTTCCTTGACCCGCGTCATGGTCTTGCGGGCAATGACATCGGCCTTTTCCGTTCCTTCCTGAAGCAGGTCCTTCAGCTCCTGCGCGTGACGGATCTCCCGATAGCGCTCCTGGATCGGCGTGAGCGAATCCACGACGATCTCCACCAAATCCTTTTTAAAAGCCCCGTATCCCTGCCCGGCATACTGCTTTTCGATGTCCGATACGGGTTTTCCGGAAAAAGAGCTGTAGATGTTCAGCAAATTGCTCACGCCGGGTTTCTCTTTCGTGTCAAATCGGATTTCACCATCGGAGTCCGTTGTGGAACGCATGATGGCTTTCTTGATCTTTGCCGGCGCGTCCAGCAGAGAGATCCGACTGGCTTCGTTAGGCGCGCTCTTGCTCATTTTGCTCATCGGATCGTCCAGGGCCATGATTCGCGCGCCTTCCCGAAGGAACCTGCCCTCGGGCACAATAAAGGTCTCACCGTATTTATTGTTGACCCGCAGCGCGATATCTCGAGTCAGTTCAATGTGCTGCTTCTGGTCGTTTCCCACCGGAACGATATCCGCATCGTAAAGAAGGATATCCGCGGCCATGAGCACCGGATAGCAAAACAGTCCCGTGGGCGCCGATTCACTGTCCCGGCTCTTCTGTTTGAATTGGGTCATGCGGGAGAGTTCTCCCGTGTAGGAATTGCACATCAGCACCCAGGCCAGCTCCGCATGGGCCGGCACAGTGGACTGCACGAATACGATGGATTTCTTCGGATCGATGCCGATAGCCATGTAGAGAGATGCAATGTCCAGGATATGTTCCTTCAGTACGACGGGATCCTGTTCCACTGTAATGGAATGCAGATCCACGATGCAATACACACAGTGGTTTTCCTCCTGCAGATCCACAAATTGCCGAAGCGCGCCCAAATAATTGCCGATATGCAGATTACCGGTAGGCTGAACTCCGGAAAAGACTCTTTTCATGAATTGGTTTGCAGAATTTTCGTAATAAAAAACAAGATCCGTACGTCAATCCTGCTTCTCCTTTCTGTCAAATAACAGTTCCTATTATACTCCGAAGAGCTTGTATTTCCAACCCTCTTTTATTCGAGAGAAAAACCGGAGATGCCGGAGGTCTCCAAATATTCGATAATCTGCGCCGATACTTCGTCGATGTGCTCCCGGTTGCTGATGCGTAAACGGATATCGTAACGGTCTGTAAGATATTCGATCAGCTTGCAGAAGGCCTGAACGATGCGCACTGCCGGAACGTGCCCTTCGGTGGCCGCCGCAACGGCTTCCAGCGGCTGCCCGGTGGTCTTTTCGTAGCAGATCAGGAGATCCCGCTGAATGACACTCAGATCCCTTACATAATCCTTTTCGAAATCAGCCAGAAATCCTTTGTCCACAAAGCGAAGCAAAGCCGAGATCACATCGGAAATCAGAAAGTAATCGATGTTTTTAATGCAGTGCCCGTTGATTTCCAGTGTGGAGCGCGTCTGGACCTGGATTGCTTTCTTCGTCGAATGCAGACTGTCGCTTCCGGAAATCAGGTCCCGATGCAGACGCTGAAGTTCTTCGTTGGGCGCAATGTTCAAATTGTCCCATAAGCCGGTCTCAAACTTTTTATAGTGGTTGATGGCGGCCACTCGATTGCCCATTTCATAATAAAGCCGCACGATGTTGTACGCGGTTTCTTCGTTATCCATATCCACCTGCGCCATTTCCTTCCAGGTGGTCAGGGCATCCTCAAGCCTTCCGCTTTCCTCGTAGCGCCGCGCCAGCGCCTTGAGCAGTTCTACCTGAATGCGTTCGCAGTTCATGCGTTCAAA